>JAMDBC010000124.1 GCA_023484185.1 Chloroflexota bacterium
CGGAAAGATCCATGACGCATCTGTTGCTGGCATCACTCAATTGCTCACGGGTCAGTTGATCGCGGACCTGCCGCTGGCGATGAAGTTGCTTGTGCGCGGCCAATGTGCCGCAGCAAATCCAATCGGGCAAGTCTTCAATCGTGATTTCGAGATGAGCAAACAAAGCACGGATCGATTCATCGTATTCGGTGCTGATGCCCTCGAGCGAGCAGCCTGGATAATAGCCAAGCCGTGGTGCTGAGCCTGTCGAAGCATTCATGCGCGCGACTCCTTTTCTCTGGCGAGGGCGTTGCGATAAATTTTGCGGAACCTGCCTCCGCCGAGGGGAAAAGGCGGCGGCTTGACACGTCCGCGCACAAGCAACTTCATCGCCAGCGGCAGGTCCGCGATCAACTGACCCGTGAGCAATTGAGTGATGCCAGCAACAGATGCGTCATGGATCTTTCCGTTCAAACGCATGTTGTCCACGAAGCCGCGATAATAAATGTCAATCACTTTCACGCTGGGCTTGATGCCTTTTTGTAAGGCCAGAACGCGCGCGGCGGTCATGGCCGAGGCAGGTTCCACATCCTGCGGGCAACGCGCCGTGCAAGTCTCGCAATCCACACACAACCAGATGGCTTGACTGTTCAGCACTGAATCGACGCGGCCCAGGCGGATGCTGTGCATCACCTGGGCCGGTTTAAGATCCATCTTATCTGCCAGGGGGCAACCAGAGGAACACTTGCTGCACTGGAAACACAAGTTGACGTTTTGCCCGCTGAGGGCCTGAATTTCGTCCCGGAAAGCCATGAGCATTCCTTCTGAAAACGAAAGATGAACAATCAACGCTGACTGTTCATCCCAGTTTATCCAGCAGGCTCAGGCCTGACAATTTACATTCGGGTCAACTCGTGAGCCGAAGAGGTCAACTACATGTGTCACCCTGAGGGAGCGTTCGCCGCGGCCGAAGGGTCTCGATTTGCACTGTCAGAGATGCTTCGCTCCGCTCAGCATGACACAACGAGAGATCAGGGGTAATTTGGGCTATCAAATCCACCCTTTACGTATGGCCTCGGCAATTGCCTGGGTTCCGTTGGAAACCCGCATTTTCTCGACGATTTCCTGTGTGCAACATTTCATGGTCGCTTCACTCCAAAGGAATTTTTCGGCGAATGGTCGGGTTCAGGCGTGTTGCGCAACGGAACAACTTCGGCTGCAACCCGTTGTTGGGCGGCAGTTATATCCTGGAATCATCTACATTTCTTCGAATAGCCCGCTACCGCTTTCCACCAATTCCTTGAACCGCCGAACGAATCTCGCGGCTGGCGCTCCATCAATAATTTCATGGTCGAAACTGATCGTGAGGCAGAGGTGTTCTTTGTTTTCCAATTGTGCGTCATTCACACATGGCCTGGACACGATTCCTCCAACCGTGATGCCGAGGGTTTGACTTTGAATCGGGATGCCCCAGCCTGCTCCCCGACCGAACATTCCCACAGAAGTGACCAGGACCGTGCCGCCAATCTCTTTCATCAGATGGGGCGCTCTATTGAGGATTCGGAATAGCAAGCGGCGGACGAAGCCGGGGATCGCCCCAATCTCCTTGCCGAGTGTCTCTCCCACATCTCTCGATTGAGCCTGCCTGATTTCCTGGTGAATCTCCCGGATGGATTTCCGATTTGCCACCCTGATCACTGTCGGAACTACTTTGTTTTGCCCGTCTATTATTCGCTCAACAGGTGTGAATACATCCACGTCGTCAAAAATGATCAGCCGATTGCGCCAATCCCGGTATGCCTGAATGCGCTTGTCCGCGTCTACTGCTTTTGCGCAACAGTAGATGATGAACCCTGTAAACGAAAGTGACTCGCCCGTTTTTTCCTTTATATCTCGAAGGCGTTCGCGCGCTCTGGTTACATCCACTTCTATCAAGCCCTGAATCATGTGCTTTCTGCCGGCCATTTGCACAATGTCAGCTACCACTTGTCGGTTGGGCGGAAAAGGCTCAATCGTGTATGTGCTATCGCTCATTGATTCAATTCCTCTGCGGGTGTCGTTGGCCTGTGCAGAAATGCCAGTGGCATTGGAGGTTCAATCAGCCACGACCTAGCTGGAAGAGTTTTCGGGCAATCGGGATCAGCCAAATAAGTGTCGGCACAAGAGAAATAAGCGAGAGGAAAAGTCCTATCGTTCCGGCTGTAGGCGGTACTAACATCAATATTCCCATCACAATTCCCACATAAGCTGTTGCTTTGTTGAATATGTTGCTCTGCAGCATGACAACGGAGAATATTAAGATGACTACCCCGCCAAGGACGTAACTCAGGTCGAATGCAGTACCGTTGTAGATGGCAAGTAAAGCCTGCCCTGCCGCAAGAAGCACGGCCCTTTCAGTGTCCGTAGTCGCAGCAGTATATTGGTTGCCGAGCGAAAGCATACCAAATGTCGCTTCTCGTGATGCAAAGAAGAGGGTTGTTCCTACTAGACCGATGACCAGCGCAATTGCCATGTACGATTTATTGAATTGTCTAAGGGCAGCATAGAGGGCCAGGTAGATCAAGATCAAAAGAATATTTATAACGATTAATAGAAGATCGAGATCCAGAAGCCCAAGAAGCTTGTTTTTCTGGAAAAGCGTGAAAAAGTCAATGACTGTGCTGGGTGGTGGATAAGCGACAAAGATGAAACTCTGGACTAGAGTCAATACAAACATGAGCAAGGCTGCCACTCCACCGACTCTGTATAGACCCCTCCAACCGGCGTCAGAGGTTTCAGCATTAGTAACTTGATTCATCATTATTTTCATCCCTTTCATTTTTCATACGATGAGTGGCTTGAGTCGCCGCCCAACTACCTTTGAACGAATTATACGTCTGCCTTCCCCGATAATCAACAAAAATCTCGTGCGGATTCTCCCAACGGGATTCGGCGGGGGATACCCCAAAGAACGGGGTACACGTGAATCCCCGCCTCAGCACATGAAAGTCAGATGAATCCGACTCGTTGCGCCAGTCCGAAGGACTTTTATGAACTGAGCAGGCGGCTTTAGCCCCGCTCACCCCTGCATTAAATCCATCCCTTGCGGAGAGCATCGGCGATAGCTTGGGTGCGGTTGGAGACGCCCATCTTCTCGACAATCTCCTGCACGCGGCGTTTGACGGTTGCTTCGCTCCAGAAAAATTTTTCAGCCAAGTCTTTATTGCTTGCACCTTCCGCGATGGCAGACAGCACTTGCAATTCATCGGGAGTCAGTCCCGCTTCTTTCTGCGCCTGGGTCTGTGCCAGTTTCTGATATTCATCCACCACACTGCTGACCAGATTGGGACTTAATAATTTCTCGCCTTTCATCACGGCTCGGATTGAGTCAGGCAGGGTCTCATGTGAAACGCTCTTGAGTAAAAAGCCATGAACGCCTGCTTCCATGGCCTCGCGCAAAAGACTTTCGTCATCGTAGGTGGTGAGGATCACGATCTTGATGTTTGGATGAGCAACGCGGACGCGGTGGGCGACCTCGATCCCGCTCTGCCCCTTCATCTGGATGTCCAACAAAATGACATCAGTTGGATGTTTGGCGAGGAAGGGCAATACTTCGGACCCATCCACGGCCTCGCCAATGATCTCAAGGTCGGGATGACCTGCCAGCAAACTGCATAGTCCCTGACGGACAACGGGATGGTCGTCAACGATTAAAACGCGGATGGGTCGCCAGTCTTGTGTCATCTTTGTTCCAGATAAACAGGCGCAGGGACGCGCAACAGAATATGTGAGCCTTTGCCAGGCGCGGAATTGATCGTCAACTCAGCCTTCAAACCCTCGGCCCTCTCCTTCATGCCGATCAGTCCCAGGTGTTCGCCGGGCAGGCGCATCACAGTCTCAGGGTCAAAGCCGACACCGTCGTCTTCGATCACCACCTGAAACGTAGCCGTTCCAAAATCAAAATAAACTTTTGCATGTTTGGCTTGCGCGTGGGTGGCAACATTGTGCAATGCGGCTTGGATGATCCTGTAGATCGCAACTTCGGTATCGGGAACCATTCGATGCGACTTGCCAGCCACCTGGATCTGACATTCGATCCCAAAGCTGGTCTGATATGTCGCGGCAAACCGTTTGAGTGCCACAACCAGCCCCATCTGGTCCAACACAGGCGGGTGCATATCATAGATCACCCGTCGAATCTCTGTCTCGACTTCTGTGAGCAAATCCTGCGCGCGTTCCAGATTTTCAGCCGCGCGGTATGGATCATCAAGGAGCGCCTGGCGCGCGGCCTGTGTTTCGTAGAGCGCGCCGATGATCATTTGCGTGACGCCGTCGTGCATGTCGTGGGCAATGCGCGCCTGGGTATCCTCCTGCACGCGATACGATTCGCTCAGCAGGCGCTGCAACTGGCGGGCTTTCTCGGCCAGCGCCCAGCGAGCGGACTCCAATTCCCGCGTGCGCTGGTTGACTTTCTTTTCCAACTCAACATTGAAGACGCGGACAGTGTCATAGAGGCGGGCGTTCTCAATGGAGGCGCCAATCTGCCGCGCAATGGCGGCTAAGAAATCCTGCTGGCTTTCGGCGAAATGTCCAGCGTTCGGGCTGGCGAGTTGCAGTAATCCAACCAGTTGACCTTTGACTTCCAGCGGCGCACAGGCCACCGAACGAAATCCCTCACAGATGCAAAGATTCGACGTACAACGCATATCTTTATCCACATCGTGAGCCATCAAAACTTGCCGCGACGCAACTGCCTGTCCGCACAGACACTCGCCGGGAGATAAGCGCGCTTCCTTCTGTGCCATGTCAACGGAGATGCCGCGATGCGCTTCAAGACGGAGACCGCCGTGCTTATCTTCCTGAATGAAGAGCATACCTGCCGTTGCATCCAGAGTCTCGATGGTTTGTTCCAAGGCGGCCGCGAGGGTTTTTTCCATATCTAAAGAACTGCCCGCGGCTAATCCCAACGCGTTCAGCGCGGCCAGTTCGGAATTCCGCTGGGCCAATTTTTCTTCCGAGGCGAGATATGCCTCGGCGGTTCTGATTGCCCAAGACAGGCTGAGCCATGAGAGCACTGGCCCAATCAAGCCCAACACGAGCAGACCAAAAACAGTCGGCCAGGGCCAGGTAGGTTCCCCTGAATGACGTGCATTCTCGAACAACGTGAAAGCAATGCCGATCGCGGCCATCACGCCTGGCACCATCCACAGCGTCAGGCGTAATGCCCTCAGTAGGGTATTTCGAGAATGAGTAAGCCTTTTCCGTTTGAAGGAGAGCATTTGGATAAATTGGTTAGCAGTTACCGAATTACACCTTGTGCTATTGTACTACTCCTCAATAAGCCAATTATTACTCCTGTCTTTCTTTCAAACCATGAAACCCCATCGCTTATGTTACAGTTCAATTTCATTAGAAATTCAATTTACAAAAGCAACAAAAACTCCCCGAACTCTAAAAACTCGGGGAGCAATTGCGGCATGATCGTGTATGGAAGATTAGCCTCATTCCCGTAAACGATGTATCCGGAATATATAGGGAGATGTTGCAAATCTACAAAGATTTGTCCATATACAGGGGTGTAAAAGTGGCTTAAACTCCTGTTGGTCGGAATTTATACCCATAAACGATCATGCCGCAATTG
>JAMDBC010000014.1 GCA_023484185.1 Chloroflexota bacterium
CTTTGGGTGGAAGCCCAAACCATATCTCTCGCAAATCGAAACAGGCAAGCGGATGGGGACAACTGAGATTCTGACTACGCTTGCGAAAGCGCTGGATGTATCACTGGATGAAGTGGTTCAGAAAAAGGAATAAACTGGCGGCGTAACAGCCGCTTTTTTGTTCGCGATTTACATGGCGGGGGAGTTTGGTCAACGGACTCTGTCGCGGACTCACGGACGGGGACGGATGTCCGCTTTGGGTGGAAGCCAAAAATTGAACCGCTAAATATCCAAAGAGCGCGAAGATTCTTTTGTTCTTCTTGGCATCCTTCGCGGTTGAAGAACTTGAATTTGTGAATGCCGTTTGGTTAGGTGAGAGTCCACGCGGGAGGAAAATTTAATTGAAGTCTCAACATGCTATAATCAACAACATGGACGTCGGCGACATCCGTTTTTACCAGGAACGCTGGAAAGCCGTCGAGGAAATCGAACGGCAGGAGTTGCGTGCCCTGACGCCAAAACGGAATTGGAAGCATCTAAATTCCATCTTGCGGCGGGCGAAACGTCTTGGAATTCGGCGAGGCGATGACGATGGGGAAATGGAGGTTTTTAACCGGTGGGCAAAAATCCGAAGGTATTATGGATATGAATCAATCTGACCATCTTGAACCGCTCCTTGATGCGTTGGATGCTTTGCAAAGACTGTTATCGCGCTTTGGTAATCGAGGCGTGATTATCGGCGGAGCGGCAGTTGGTATCTTGGGTAGGGCACGCTACACCGAAGATGTCGATGCAATGTTCCTGCTTTCCAGCGAAGACCTGCCCCGTCTTTTGGAAATGGCAAAAGAAGAAGGAATCGAGCCACGAATTGAAAATGCGGTTGATTTTGCGCGAAAAAGCCGCGTTTTGCTTTTGAGACATACTTTGACAGACACAGGCATAGACATATCACTTGGGGCGTTGCCGTTTGAAGAGGAAATGGTCGAACGCAGTGTACTGCATGAGGTGGATGAGACTTTACAGTTACGCCTGCCAACTCCCGAAGACTTGATTATCATGAAGGCCATCGCGCACCGTCCCAAGGATTTGGAGGATATTCGAACCATCGCAGAAAAATATCCAAACCTGGACGTGAGGCGGATCAAAAAGTGGGTCAAAGCATTTGGGGAAGCATTGGAAACTCCTGACCTTTGGAATGTAGTTAAACCCCTGTTGAAGTAGCATTTTGTCGCAAATTCGCCGACGGGAACAGATGTCGGTTGGTTGTACGGGAGCGGACGCAGGAAAGGATGGTCAATGGCCTTGGAAATTTGGTTAATGGACTTTGCAACCCAGGGACAAAAATTACTGTCATAAGGTAAGGCTGGTCATTGAGTTGGATGGAAACGTCCATGGAGGAGACGAGTTAAGGGAAAACGCATTCTCCAACAGAAGGCCATTTTGGGCCAGCCTTTTATTCCACAGTTACACTTTTTGCTAAATTCCTCGGCTGGTCAACATCCAGGCCGCGGCTGGCGGCGATGTGATAGGCCAGCAATTGCAGCGGCAGAACCGTCACAATGGGGGACAGCATCCATGGCGTTTCTGGGACCCAAAGAACATGATCTGCCATTCCTTTGACAAGCTCGTCGCCATCGGTGGCTATTGCGATAACCATGCCGCCGCGCGCCTTGGCCTGTTGGATCTGGCTGATCATTTTCTCGTGCCACGGATCTTTGGGCGCGAGACACAAAACCGGCATGGTCCGGTCAATCAATGCAATCGGGCCGTGCTTCATTTCACCTGCTGGATAGCCTTCGGCGTGGATGTAGGAAATTTCCTTTAGCTTCAAAGCGCCTTCGTAGGCGATGGGCATGTTGATGCCGCGTCCGAGATATAAACAATCGCGAATGTCTTTCAGTACATACGCGACCTTTTCCGCTTCGGCTTCACGCTCCAATGTACGGCTGACCAGATCGGGCACGAGTCGCAGGTCGGAGACCAATGACTTGCGAGTCTTTTCGTCAATGACGCCGCGCAAGTCTGCCAGCAGAATTGCGAGCATGTACTGGTCAACCAGAGGTGCGGTAAAAGCCTTCGTCGAAGCCACGCCGATTTCGGGTCCGGTTTGCATCGAGATGAATCCGTCCGCGACGCGCATGGCCTGCGATCCGATCGCGTTGACGATGCTCCATACCACTGCGCCTTTTCGCCGTCCTTCTTCCATGGCGGCCAGCGTGTCGGCTGTCTCGCCGCTTTGACTGATCGCCAGCACGACGGTTTTGTCGTTCAAGATCGGCTCGCTGTAACGGAACTCGGACGCGATCACGACCTCAACCGGTACGCGTGCAATTTTCTCGATCAAATATTTTCCGACCATGCCTGCGTAGGCAGCAGTTCCACAGGCGGTGATATAAATTTTCTCGATTTTGTTTGCAAACTCTTTGGTGAGCTTTAGGTCGGGCAGGCGGATTTCGCCTTTGACAAAATCAACGCGGCCGGCCAGCGTGTCGGTCAGGGCGCGCACCTGCTCGTGGATTTCCTTTTGCATGAAATGGCGGTACTCGCCTTTTTCAGCCGCCACCGGATCCCACGAAATGATTTGCACCTGCGGTTTGACCGCCGCGCCCTCGATCGTTTCCAGTTTAACGTTTTCGCGCGTAATGACTGCCATCTGCCGCGATTCCAAAAAGATCACTCTGCGCGTGTGTTCCATGATGGCGGGCGTGTCGCTGGCTAAATAATTTTCACCTTCACCCAGGCCGATCACCACGCCGCCCGCATTGCCGATGCGCGCTGTAACAATTTTGTCCGGCTCATCAACCGACAACAGCACTACCACGTTCGCGCCTTGAATTTGCTTGAACGTTTGGCGTGCAGCTTCCACCAGTCCCATGCCCGCCGCCAAATAATGCTCAACGAGATGCACGATGGTTTCCGTGTCGGTGTCCGATTGGAATTCGACGCCCTCGGCCATCAACTCATCCTTGAGTTCAAGGAAATTCTCAACGATGCCATTCTGCACGACTACCACGCGTCCGCTCTTCCCGACGTGCGGGTGTGCGTTGCGGGCTGACGGAGCGCCGTGCGTGGCCCAGCGTGTGTGACCAATCCCGGGCGCGCCGTTGATCGGCGACTTTCCAACGAGATCGATCAATTGGGACAACTTGCCCGCATCTTTCCGGACTTCGAGCCGGCCGCCGCTAACGATAGCCAGCCCAGCCGAGTCGTAGCCGCGGTATTCCAGCCTTTTCAGGCCATTGAGGATGATCGGCGTCGCATCACGCGGCCCGATATATCCGACGATTCCACACATGGGGGATCCTCCAGTTTTATAGTGGTCATGTGCCAAGTGCCATGGGTCAGGCACTTGATACCTGATACCGAAATACTTGGCACTTCAAATTTGCCATTCTCCACAGTTTTATGTTTTCCGTTACCGGAAAATATTGTTATGGAGTTCATATCCTGGAGGGAAAGGTAGATCGGGTGATGGTTCACCCGGAGGGCTTCCGCTGATCTGTCGATTTTTTCAACCGTAGTGGTCGATTAGCTCCATCCCGTGATGGAGAACCCTCATCCTCGTCACCCTTCAAAACTTGAAGGGCCATGCGCTGTCTTTCCCGATAGATTTTTCGTGCCACCTCCTAAATGGAATTTCATGCGGACGCAATTATAACTTATTTAGATGCAGAACTTTTGGCCATTAATCCCAGCTGCTGCCTTCAAATTCCGGATGCAAATTTCTCGAAAACCTTCACCGCAAAGCCGCAGAGACGCCAAGTTTCTTGTTGCTTCTTCGCAAAGGACATCGGGATGAGTGGCGAACATACTGCGCCTGTTGCATTTATTCCTTAGCGGGTCGAATACCCCGCCATTTGTGGTGAGAAAATCTTCCGCTTGATTTGCAGGCGCAGATAGTTGTAATTATGAGGATTACCCTTTGCAATCATCATCAGCGCAACCATTCTCCGCGCCCGCAGCTCTATCCAGGGACTCTTTGCCTTCGTTGATGGAAAAATAGATCAACCCAATCGCGCCGAGACTGTCGGTGAAACCAAAGCCTGTAAATTGATAGATCAAACTGGCAGCAAGCAAAACCGCTGACATGTAAATACAGACCATCGTGCAATTTGCATCCGCCAGAATGGGCGCAGAATTCAACCTGAGTCCAACTTTGCGTTTGCCCGTCACCAGCGCCCACATGATTGCGATGGAGATCAGCGAAATGATCGTGCCGCTCAAAGTCGTGGTCGGTTTGTGGCCTGTGAACAAATTGTAGATGACGGTGAGCAGCAATCCCATGGCGAGCAGATAGAATCCCCAGCCCGTGATACGCAGGGCGGTTCGCTCAAATCCTCCGCGCGGCGTATCAGGGTGCTGGCGAATCCGAATGACCATTGCCAGAATGCCAATGCCTGACATGACTTCAATAAAGCTGTCTACGCCGAAGCCGAACAGGGTCAGCGCCTCATCGTGCGCGCCGAAGTAGACCGAGACCAGTCCTTCGAGCAGGTTGTAGGCGATGGTGAAGATCGCGAGCCACAGGGCGTAATCATAAAAACGGTTTTGCTCAGATTTCTGCGTGAAGACGCTCATCATATCTCCAGACTTTTCGACATCATGGCAATGATTAAACGATCAGAGTTGCTTGGCAATATCAATCGTTCGTAGACTCTATTAAGTTGTCAGGGATTGTTGATTGGGCTGTGGTTTCCAGTGCAAGAGTAAAAGACATAACCCAAGCGTTAGAATAGTCGTGGCGATGCTCAATAAATCCTTGCGCGTACCAGCCTGTACTAGAAGCGCCATAAGAGTAAACAAATCCAGAGCGATCAGGAAAACGAAAGCCGGGATGTAGGATTTTGTTCTTTCAGTTAATTTCGCTGCTATCCATGTGATCGGGATAATGTAAAGCAGTTGGTCGTATGACCAGAGATAAATGGTTGAAACAAATCCAAGCGGGATAATGACGTTAAACGCTTCCCAGGCTGTCAGCCGCTCTCTGTTGCGCCAGAGATAGAGTCCGCCCAGTCCGAGCGCGAGGAGAGTCCCAAGTGTGCCGAAGATCCACATGCAGGATAGGTTCTGATTGCATGTCAGGTAGGCGAAACTATAAATATTGGATTGAATACCCAAAGTCCGGTCGAGGACGACTTCGCTGGCGCCGCGGAATTTGACCAGCCATAAAGGGTCACGGATAATTCCCAATAGCAATAAGAATATCCCACCCAGGCCCATGCCAAGAACGGCCTTCCAATCGCGGCGGGCAAGAAGCCAGATCCCTGCGAGTACGAGAATAGTGACTCCCTGCGGCGGTTTTAGGATCGTCAGCACGAGAACAGATCCCGCCAGAAAGGATTGATCTCTTTCCAGAAAAAGGATGCAGAGCAGAACCGCGCCCAAAGCCACAGGACCAATGGAGCCAACCTGTAAAGTCAAGAAGACGGGGCCAAAGAACAGCAGGAAAACCATTAAGGGCAGGAAGAGCATTCTCTGAGGCTGTTCCTGCCAATGCCGCAACAACAAGTAAATAGTGATCGCTATAATAATTTGCGAAACGATCTGCCACACAATATAAGCCTGC
>JAMDBC010000010.1:0-2428 GCA_023484185.1 Chloroflexota bacterium
ATGATGTATTCGCTGGCCATGAGCATTTCTTCGATGGTGGCGGACATACCGCGCTTGAAAAGGACGGGCGTGCGGGTTTCACCAATGGCGCTCAGGAGATTGAAGTTTTGCATGTTGCGCGCGCCAAGTTGGAAAACGTCCACATATTTTTCCATCATTTCGATTTGGGAAACGGCCATCACTTCGACGACAATGGGCAAGCCCGTTTTCTTGCGGGCTTCGACGAGATATTCGAGTCCTTCTTCGCCGAGACCTTGAAAGGCATACGGTGATGTGCGCGGCTTGAAGACGCCGCCGCGCAAAGCGTTCGCGCCTGCTTCTTTTACCGCCTGCGCGATCTCAAGGATCTGCGAACGGGACTCAACCGAGCATGGGCCTGCAATGATCGGGATTTCTGTGCCGCCGACGGATAAGCCATCAAGTTGAAAAACGGAATCATGTTCGTGAAATTGGCGTGAGGCGAGTTTGTACGGCTGCGAAATGCGTTGAACGGATAACACGCCGGGCAGGGCTTCGAAGATTTCTTTTGCAACAGTATGTCCGTCACCAACCGCGCCGATGATGGTCTGTTCGACGCCTTCGATAATATGCGAGGAGAGATGTTGTTTTTCGATTGCGGCGATTACGTTTTGAACTTGTTCTTTGGGTGCACCTGGGTGCATGATGATCATCATGGTGGTTTGTTTCCTTTTTTATATATTCACCGTTGGTTGAGTAAGCGGTGTTATTCCGCCGTATCGAAGCCAACAGATTAATGGAGAGCTCTTCATTCACTGGTGGTATCGATACGTTCTTCGCCGCAAAGCGGCTCAGAACTACTCAACCACCGAGTTTTCTACGCCCAACCCTGCTTCAGCGGAAGATATTCGCCTTGAACAGTCGCGAGTCTCCTGCCCATGATTTGGGCGATCTGTCCAACCTGCTTGACCATCTCGGCGAACTTCTCAGGCTTGAGAGATTGCTTGCCATCCGAAACAGCGTGCGAGGGGTCGGGGTGAACTTCGATGATGAGGCCGTCCGCGCCTGCGGCAATGGCAGCACGTGCCACGGCGGCAACATAATCAGCATGTCCCGTTGAATGCGATGGATCAAGGATGATAGGCAGGTGAGTTAAATTTTTCAAAACAGGGATGGCATTGATATCGGTGGTGTTGCGTGTGGCGGTCTCAAAGGTGCGGATGCCGCGTTCGCAAAGCATGACACGATTGTTTCCCCCAGCCAAAATATATTCGGCGGACATGAGCAGTTCTTCAATCGTGGCGGAAAGTCCGCGCTTGAGCAGGACGCTGGTGCGAGTCTCGCCGATGGCGCGCAGCAGGTTGAAGTTCTGCATGTTGCGCGCGCCGACCTGCAACACGTCCACATACTTGACCATCACATCCACCTGCACCTGCGACATGATCTCGGCCACGATGGGCAGTCCCGTTTTCTCGCGCGCTTCGGCCAGATATTCGAGGCCCTCCTCGCCGAGTCCCTGGAACGAATACGGGGATGTGCGCGGCTTGAAGACTCCGCCGCGTAATGCGGACGCTCCCGCCTCTTTCACAGCGATAGCTGTTTCCGTTATCTGTGAGCGACTCTCCACTGAACACGGTCCCGCGATGACGACGATCTCGTCCCCGCCAACCAGGAATCCGTCCAGGGACAGGACGGAGTTTTCGGGGTGGAATTGACGCGAGGCCAGTTTGTATGGCTGGGTAATTCGTTGGACCAGCTCGACACCATCGAGGCCTTCAAAGCGTTCAAGCGGAATACTATGTGTCTCGCCGATGGCGCCGATGATCGTCGCTTCCACGCCCTGCGAAAGGTGGACGCTTAATCCCGCTTCTTTGACGTGTTCAATAACGTGTTCCACTTGCTGCGGGGTTGCATTGGCTTTCATTATGATCATCATGTAAAACTCCTTGAAGTGATGTGAGTGAGTAAACAGGTAGATAGGTATGCAGGTATACAGGTGAGCAGATTGGTAATGTCGTGTTTACGTGTTTACCTATCTACTTCCTCATTGCGCCGCAACCAGATCGGGTCTCAACCTGACCGCATCGTGCAGATACACGTGCGTGATTTCATTCTGCGGTACATCCGTATTCCAGTGAACAAGCACGCGAATCACTTTTGGCAAACTGCCAGGGACGGGGATCTCCCGTGCGCACAGCATCGGGACGAGACTCCAGCCCATTTGACGGGCAGCCTGCGCGGGGAAGGTCGAGGCGAGATCTTCGGTCACGGTAAAGAGCGCGCTGGCGACATCCTCAGGTTTCATACTTGCATTTGCACCCAGAATTGCTTCCAATAATTCCCGCGTGGCTTCGAGAATTAAATCAGGTTCATCGGCTGAGACAGTTGTTGCGCCACGGATTCCACGGATTGCCATAATTGCTCCTTGTCCCCCTCTCCCATCGGGAGAGGGGCTAGGGGTGAGGAATAA
>JAMDBC010000010.1:2438-5515 GCA_023484185.1 Chloroflexota bacterium
CAAGGGGTGAAAAATAAATAAAAAGAGCGAGGCCGTCTGGCCTCGCTCCTTAGTTACAGATTTTTTCTGTCTACTTAAGCGCCACCAACGGCAACCGAGCGGAGGCCGTAAAAGTAATACGCAAAGTAAAAGCGGACAGAAGATAACATGTTGGGCGCTATTCTATGCGTATCGCTCAAATGCGTCAAGGGGTTTCCGGGGGGAACTTCCGATAACGCATCACGGCTTCATTTGGATTTATTTCAAAGTGCTTCGAAACTCCGCCGCAAACTTCTTTGCTGCTTCGACAGGTTTTTTACTCTCTCCAATCGTCTTCACGCACGCCGAGCCGACAATGACTCCGTCCGCCAACTTGCCGACTTGTTTAGCTTGCTCAGGTGTACCGATTCCAAATCCCACGCACACAGGCTCGGACGTGTGCTCTCGCACGCGTGCGATCAAAACACCGAGCCCTTCTGAAATGAATGTGCGCGCACCCGTCACACCTGTGACCGAGACGAGATAAATAAATCCTTTCGCATCACGCGCAATTGACTCCATGCGTTCATTCGGTGACGTCGGCGCGAGCATTTGGATCAACGGCATATCCCCCACCAAGGCTTCGAACTCTCCCGCTTCTTCAAGTGGAAGGTCAGGAATGATAAATCCGTCCGCACCTGCTTCACGCGCATCGTGGACAAATTTCTCCAGTCCATACGCCAGCATGGGATTGAAGTAACCCATCAAAATCAACGGAATGGTCACGCCGCGCCTGCGTAACTCCGCAACCGCCGCAAGTGACTTCTTGACCGTGATTCCTTTTTCAAGCGCAACCTGCGTCGCTTTTTGAATGACGGGGCCATCCGCAAGTGGATCGGAGAATGAAAGTCCTACTTCGATCAAGTCCGCGCCGTTTTTGGCCAACGCTTCGATGACATCAATAGATGTGTCCAAATCAGGATAGCCCAGCGGGAAGTAGGGCATGAAGATCGGTTTATTTTTGAATGCGTTTTCGATTCTATTCATAATAATTCCTTATTTCATCCATACTCCGTTGGTTGAGTAGGCGGCGTGTTCGTCCGCCGCCGTACACTTGCACCGCACTGCGTTTGGTGCAGTGCAGGTGTCGAAACCAACAGTTTCACAAAGAAATTTCTGTTTACAAATTACTGGTGGTTTCGATACGCCACTCGCTACGCTCGCGGCTACTCAACCACCGAGGTATCTACAAATTTCCCAACTCTTTTATCACCGTATTCAAGTCCTTATCCCCTCTTCCCGAACACGAGATTAACCAGAATCACCTGATCCTTCCTCATCGTCGGCGCGCGCTTGATGACCTCCGCCACCGCATGAGATGACTCCAGCGCGGGGATAATCCCTTCGGCGTGGCACAAGGTTTGGAATGCATTCAACGCTTCGGCATCCGTTGCGGAGGTATAAAATGCGCGCTCGTTATCTCGCATCATGGCGTGCTCGGGACCGACTGCCGCATAATCCAACCCCGCAGAAACAGAATGGGTCTCGGCAATTTGTCCATCTTCATCCTGCAAGACATACGTGCGTGTGCCGTGAATAACACCAATTCTCCCCTTCGTCGCATCGCCAAATCTCGCGGCATGTTTTCCCGAAGCGATTCCACTGCCGCCCGCTTCGACGCCGATTAATTCAACCTGTTCATCATTCACAAATCCGCTGAAAACGCCGATGGCATTGGACCCGCCGCCAACGCAGGCAATCACCGTATCGGGCAAACGTCCCACATCACGCAGCATTTGTTCGCGGGCTTCGATCCCGATCACCGATTGAAACTCACGCACGATGGTCGGGTACGGATGTGGCCCCAATGCCGAGCCGAGCAAATAATGCGTGTCGCCCACATTCGTCACCCAATCGCGGATGGCTTCGTTGATCGCGTCCTTCAACGTTTGCGTGCCCGACGTTACTGGGCGCACTTCCGCACCGAGCAACTTCATGCGAAACACATTCGGCTCTTGCCGAGCAATATCTACAACTCCCATATAAACAACACATTCAAGTCCAAGCAATGCGGCGACAGTTGCAGAAGCAACGCCGTGTTGCCCCGCGCCTGTCTCAGCTACCACGCGCTTCTTCCCCATCCGCTTCACGAGCAATGCCTGTCCCAATGCGTTGTTGATTTTGTGCGCGCCCGTGTGAGCCAAGTCTTCGCGCTTTAAATAAATTTGCGCGCCGCCCAATTGTTCCGATAATCTTTTTGCATAGGTCAACGGTGTGGGTCTACCTACAAATGACGCCAGCAATCCTTCGAACTCGCGCCTGAAGACAGGGTCTTTTTGCGCGTCCACGAACGCCTGCTCCAACTCGATCAACGCGGGCATGAGCGTTTCGGGCACAAACTGTCCGCCGTAGAGACCAAACTTTGGGGGTAATAATGTTGTCATAATTTCTCCGTTATTCGATATTCGTCATTCGATTATTCGAGATTGGAAGTTTTGTCTACGCTGATTCCGAATCTCGAATATCGAGTATCGCTCTTACAAAAGCCTTCATCTTGCTCGAATCTTTCTCACCCGCGCCTGATTCCACGCCAGAGGCAACATCCACGCCCCAAGGTTTGACCTGCCGCACTGCGTCCGCGACATTCTCTGGAGTCAATCCACCCGCCAGCAACAGCGGATAGCGCTTCGCCAACTCCGCCGCCGCTGACCAGTCCGCTGTAACGCCGCTTCCGCCGTACACGCCTTTGACAGCGGCATCTATCAACATCGCGGGAGATTCGTTCCGCTCATAGCCTGTGACATCGAATGGAATTCCACGAAAGGCTTTGAAGGCACGCGGCGCAAGTTGAGCAAACATCTCAGGCGTTTCGTCGCCGTGGAGTTGAGCGAGATCCAGCAAGCAGGTTTCCAAAATATTTTTCACTTCGTCTATTGGTGAATTCACAAACACACCAACTAGTTTGATGTTGGGACGTTCCTTCATCAAGACCGATGTTATCTCTACACAAACTTCTTTCTCAACAAACCGCACACTCTTGGGATAAAAATTAAATCCCAGGTAATCTGCGCCTGCGTCCATGGCGGCGAGGGCGCCTGAGATGTTTGCTCAACTTGCGC
>JAMDBC010000083.1 GCA_023484185.1 Chloroflexota bacterium
AGGCGGGCGCCCCCGCTTCAATGGCGCGCCAGTCGTTGCCGGTGGCGATGACCACCGCGTCCACGCCGTTCATGATGCCTTTGTTATGTGTCGCGGCGCGGTATGGATCAACAGCCGCAAAAGCATATGCGGCGATAATTCCATCACGGACGGTTTCGCCTGTGTATGTGTAGGGGCGACCTTCATGGTCGCCCTGGGCGGGGACAAGCCCCGCCCCTACGATAAATTCCAATTCTTTGATGGGAATGGTGCAACGCGCGCGCGCAAGGCGGCGATCTGCAAGATTCGACAAAATTCGCAGATGGACATGTCCGCCAGTGATAGATTCCACGCGAGGCGCAAGTTTTTCACAGGCCGTGTTGACCGCGTTGGCTCCCATCGCGTCGCGCACATCATAAATGAGATGAACGACGAGAAAAGCGCCGATAGGCGATTCCTCGATGATGCGGACTTCTAAATCCCGCGCGCCGCCGCCGAATTTTTTCAAGACAGGGTCAATTGAATTTGCTTCGGCTAGAAGTTCGGCTTTGTGTTCGTAGATTTTGAGTTTGGCTTCTTCTAAATTGGTGACGTTGATGATCTGCATTTGTCCGATCATGAGTGGATCGGTGATGGTGGCGGTGAATCCGCCGCCGGCGCGGGCGAGTTTAGCCATGAAGGATGCACCCGCCACGACAGATGGTTCTTCGATTGCCATGGGCACAAGTACATCGCGTCCGTTCACTTGAAAATTCAGGCCGATGCCGAGCGGGAGGGCGTGCGTGCCGATGGCATTTTCCACCATGTGGTCGGCAGCCTCAGCGTTGAGTCCGCCGTTTGTGGCATAGACCGTTAACAGGTCCGGGGAAAGAGCCGCCGCGCCAGCCAGTTTGGCGCGTCGTTCGTCCAAAGTCAAATTGTAGAATCCAGTAATGCGAGATGAGGTCATGTGTCCCTTTCAGATTGTAGATTTACATTGTACGGGCGTCTTCTGCCAAAATCTATCAATTTTTATGAAACTGTTATAATCACGGCGAGGTGTCTTTATTATGCTCTTGACGCGCGAACAGTTACAGGAACGTCTTATTGCGTTGCACCGTGCCAGCCTGGAATTGGTGAAAGATGTTTCGCTCGATCATCTTTTGGAACGGATCGCAACGCAGGCATGTGAGCAGGCCGAAGCGCGTTATGCGGCTTTGGGCGTGCTCGATGATAAGGGGAAACTCAAAAACTTCATCTCGGTCGGGATGACGGAAGACCAAATAAAACGAATCGCTCACCCGCCCGTAGGGCATGGCTTGATAGGCGAATTGATGGACACAGAGTCGCCTCTGCGTGTGCCCGTCATTCAGGATCACCCGCATTCAGTGGGGTTCCCGGCGAATCATCCTGAAATGACTTCGTTTCTGGGCGTGCCGATTCGAGCCGGGGATTTGCAATTGGGGCAAATCTATCTGACCGACAAGCTTAATGCGCCTGAATTCACCGCCGACGATGAAATGATCATCCAAATGCTGGCGGCTTACGCGGCGACGGCCATTCAGAACGCGCGCATGATGGATTCTACACGTGAGCGCGACGCCGTCCTGACCCGTCGCAGCGAAGACTTGGTCATGTTGAATGACATCGCCTCCGCTTTGACTTCTTCCCTTGAGATAGACGAAATTCTCAATAAAACTTTAGCCGTGGTAATGAACTACATGAAGGTCGAAGCCGGCGAGATATTTCTGCTTGAAGAAGATAAAGAGACGCTTCGCATGGTTTTGCATCGCGGCGAGGCTGCGGAAGCCTTCTGGACTCGCAACCGTTTCAAGCTTGGAGAAGGTTTTATCGGGATTGTCGCCCAAAGCGGCGAAGCGGTTCTCACCTCTGACTTGAAAGCGGACGGCCGTTTCGCCAGAGAAGCCGTCGTCCGCGCCGGATTCCATCAAATGGCGGCCCTGCGGCTGCAATCCGGCGATGACATCATGGGTGTGATGACGGTGGCAACGCGTTCGATACAGCCGCTGGAGCAAAGAAGCATTCAAATGTTGGGTGCGGTAGCCAACTGGGCCGGGCTTGCAATTGAGAACGCCCGCCTTCATCAGAATGCGCAGCGTCTGGCAATTCTCGAAGAACGGGATCGAATTGGCATGGACCTGCATGACGGCATCATCCAGTCCATTTATGGGGTGGGGCTGTCGCTTGAGAATGCCTTGCACACATTAGATGAAGATAGGAACCTTGCAAAGACCCGTATCAAGCAATCCATTGAAGGTTTGAACCAGGCGATACGCGATATTCGCACCTACATTCTTGACTTGAGACCGCGTCAGCTTGGCAATGATGGTTTGATGAACGGGTTGAAGCGTCTCACCATTGAATATCGCGCCAATACTTTTGCCGAAGTCTCGTTGAAAGGGCCGCAAAAAGGCCTGGAAGACCTGTTGCAGGCACGTTCGCTGGCGCTTTTCCATATTTGCCAAGAGTCTTTGGCAAACGCGGCCAAACATGCAGGCGCAAAACGCGTCGACATCGACGTGTGGACTACTACAGATCGCGTCATCATGGAGATCCATGACAATGGCAAGGGCTTTGATGTGGATAAAATGAGCATGACCATCGGACATGGCCTGGCGAATGTTCAAACGCGTGCGCGCTCGGTCGGCGGAGATGTGGATATCACCTCCATCATTGGGGAGGGAACGACTGTTCTTGCATGGGTTCCGCGTGCCGTTTCGCAATAAGCGCTGATTCATGTGATTCATTGCAATTTGAGTCACTGGAACTTGTCCTTCACTGTTCATGAATCAAAAATACTTTACATTGCGATTCTTTAACATCTATTTATATGGATAGCATTGGAACAGCGTTTAATGCCCATATATGGGGGTATGCGAGTTGTCAAGTATGTGTTTGGCTGAAACAGGTGTTCTAAAAAAACATTTCGTTTAAGGTATTTGCATTTTGATTCTTTAACGTTGATCAACCTTAAAAAAACAGATGTTTTTAAGTTATCGTAGGTGAAAAGTGTTGTTATGTATGAGGGTTATCTGCTAGAATGAACGCACGCTGAGAGATGGATGTGGAGCAGGTTCACATCTGAAATCCCGAAAGTAAAAAGGTTATAACTCAATACTTGTCTCCTCGCTAAGCCGCGGATCATTGGCGGGTTAGTATCACTTACCCTTAACATCTCATTCGAGGAAGCAACTTATGAACGCAGAACAAGCGTGGCACTCGGTGCTCGGACAACTACAAATGGAAATGCCCAAGGCCTCTTTTGATACCTGGGTACGCGATACGCGGCCTTTATCTTACGAAAACAGCACGCTGACCGTGGCTGTGCAGAATGCGTACGCACGCGATTGGCTCGAAAGCCGTCTGGCGAGCACCGTCAGCCGGCTGTTGGTTGGCATTCTCAACTCGAATGTCGCCATTAATTTTGTGGTCTCGCAAGCAGACGAGCTGCAGGCTGTCGAAACGGAGGCTGCCGTGCCCGTTGATAATGAGGCGTATGAGCCGCGTCCGCGCAGCGTATCGTTGAATCCACGCTATACATTCGAAACGTATGTGGTCGGTTCGGGCAATCGTTTGGCTCATGCCGCCTGTCAAGCCGTGGCCGAGAAACCGGCGCGTGCCTACAATCCGCTCTTTCTGTACGGGGGAGTCGGGCTGGGTAAGACCCATTTGCTGCATGCCATCGGTAACGCTTGCTATGGGCGCGGCCTGAATGTCCTTTATGTTTCGTCCGAAGAGTTTACGAACGATATGATCAATGCCATTCGTACGCACACGACGCAGGCTTTCCGCGAGAAATATCGTTCGGCAGATGTTCTGCTGGTTGATGATATTCAGTTCATTGCCGGTAAGGACAGCACGCAGGAGGAATTCTTTCACACGTTCAATACCCTGCATGGACAGGACAAACAGATCATCGTTTCGTCGGACCGGCCCCCCAAGGCGCTCGCTACATTGGAAGAACGCTTGCGCTCCCGCTTCGAATGGGGATTGGCAGCGGACATCCAGCCGCCGGACCTTGAGACTCGTCTGGCTATTCTACATGCCAAAGCCGAACGCACAGGCCGCTTCATCTCAGATGAGATTCTGAACACCATTGCCCAACGCGTGCAATCCAATATCCGTGAACTGGAAGGCGCGTTGAACCGCATCATTGCTTTCTCTGATCTAAGCGGTTCGTCGTTGACGCCCAGTCTGGTGGATGTCGCCCTGGCGGATCTTTTGCCCCAGCGCCAGAACATTGCTCCGCTGAAAATCGTGGAATTGGTGGCGCGCGAATGGCAGATCAGCGTGGATGCTTTGATGGGGCGTGATCGTTCGCAGAAAATTGCCGAGCCGCGTCAGGTTGCGATGTATCTCATCCGCAAAGAGACCAACACCTCTCTGCCGCAGATTGGTGAAGTGCTCGGCGGGCGCGATCACACGACCGTCATGTACGCCATTGACAAGATCACGAATGAGATGACGACCAGACGCGAGTTGGAAAAACGGGTGAGGAACGTGAGAGAGCAGTTATACGGACAGATAGCTGTTGTTTAGAAGTTGAATATTCAGAAAATTACCAGTCCTGATGAGGATATCATTGGGGCTGGTTTGTTAATTGTCCTGAATTTTTTATGGCACAGTTTTCTGCATCACACGTGCTCCTCTTGAGTAGAATTCGAGTATACATTCTGAATTTCGTCCCAGCTTTCATGGTATAATCCTGCCGCTTCGTAACAGAAGCACATCTTGCCTGGGACAGGCATAAAGCGTCCCTGAGCGGGTTATCATCCCCGCTAAACTCACTCCGTTCGACGCCAGCAATCATGACCGCGCGTTGGCGAACGGAATTCTAAGGAGAAACAATGGCCGTCATTTCCATGAAGGCCCTGCTTGAGAGCGGCGTCCACTTTGGACATCGCACGAACAAGTGGGATCCCCGTATGAAACCGTATATCTTCACCGAGCGTAATGGGATTCATATTATTGATCTTCAACAAACTGTAAAGTTGTTAAATCAGGCCTATAACCTGGTGCGCGAGACAGTTTCCAATGGCGGGACTGTGATGTTTGTCGGCACAAAACGCCAGGCGCAGGAAACAGTCAAGGACGAGGCGGAACGCTGCGGTATGCCGTATGTCACCGAACGCTGGCTGGGCGGCATGTTGACCAATTGGTCCACCATGTATGCCCGAATTCAGGAACTGAACCGCCTGGAAGGTTTGCGCGACACCGGCGAGATTAACCGTCTCACCAAGAAGGAAGGCCTGTTGATCCAGCGCGAGATTGATCGCTTGTTGATACGCCTGTCTGGCGTCAGCGCGATGAAGCGTGTTCCTGAGTTGGTTTTTATTGTGGATGTGGCGCGCGAAGACGCGGCTGTACACGAGGCCAATGTGTTGAATATCCCTGTGCTGGCTATGGTGGATACGAACTGCAATCCGCAGGGCGTTGATTACATTATTCCATCCAACGATGATGCCATCCGCGCCATCAAGTTGTTAGTGGCTAAGATTGCG
>JAMDBC010000178.1 GCA_023484185.1 Chloroflexota bacterium
GATTGACAAAGACAAAGCCCGTGTATTCAAAATCACTCTGAATGTTGTGCTCACGGATCAGGTCACGTACCAAATCAACTGCGCGCTCGCAATAGTGATGTGCCTCGACCGTTTTTTGTTTGCCGAACAACATGGCGGTCACAGCTGGTTCGAGGCCGAAGAGCGTCATGGCAAAGCCGCCATTTCGCCCGCTCGCGCCGTAGCCGACAACCTCGCCCTCCAACACCGCGACCTTCATCGTCGGTTCGGCTTTCCGCAAAAAGTATGCCGTCGAAAGCCCGGTGAATCCCCCGCCGATGATGGCAATGTCAACAGCGACATCATCAGCCACGGGTGTGTTTGGCGCATATGGCCCGTAATTGTTGAGCCAATACGATTTTTGAGTGTAATCAATGGACATGGTTGCTGCTCCTCAGAGTGTGAAACGACGGACGGCAGACGACGGACGATAGACCACGGACAACATTATTTCAAGGTTAGATTTCGTCCACAAAGTATAGCGCTGTTTCCTCTTTTATTGTCCGCCCGTTTCCAACAAGTGACTTGCGAAAAGATTGCAGCCTCTTTGCCAGTTCGTTTGATTTTACATAAACTTCATCAAGCACAGTGGAATCCGAAATATATTTGCGTCTTCGAATAATATGCTGGCAAGCAACCGTTTCAACAAGCGAACGGATTGCCATTCCAAGAAACCTCGCTTGTTCAGCATTTGATTGCCCCGTTGAACCTTCGGCGATATTCAACGATATTGACGTTGCCGCCCGAACGATCTGCGACTTCAGATTGAAATCTTCACTCCTGGGCAGGTTCTCTGCGAGTGCGTAAATCGAGTCAACATATTCTACGGAGAATTTCCAGACATCCAGTTGCTCGAATTTGAATGGCATAAAACCTCCGCTGACCACAAACTACAGACGACGGACTACGTGTGGTCTGCCGTCCGTCGTCTGTGGTTATTAAAACCCTTCGAGTTTGCTCAAGTCTGCCACTCCGTTTGATAGCGCCGCGATCCTTTGCAACAGACCAAGCCGATTTTCCTGCAAGTTCTTGTCATCGGCCATGACCAGCACTTTGTCAAAAAAAGCATTGATGGACGGAATAAGTTTGACGATAATCTCCAAAAACTCATTGACGGTTGACGGTTGACCGTTGACCGTTTGTTGAAGTGTGATGTAGAGTTGTTTTTCTTCGGCCTCGACAAAAACTTTTTCATGGACCTTGAAGATTTGCTTTTGGTCGCGCGTGATTCTCACACACCTCGCGAACCCAGGCAATATCGTTGACCAATCCTCACGCTCGACCCATGCCTGCAACTGTTTGACCGCGTGCGTGGAACCTGCAGGGTCATTCGATTGCGCGGCAAGGACGGCTTCAACGACATCATGCTTATAACCCAGGTCACTTAATACAACCTTCAAACGGCCTGCGATGAAATCAAGAATTTGCTTTTGCGCTTCTTCGCTGACTTCAATCGGTTGTGTCTTCGCAGACTTCTTCACAGCTTTGGTTAAGTCGAAGTTAACATCATGCTCGATAAGCGGTTGCACGATGCCAATCGCGGCGCGGCGCAGGCCGAACGGGTCTTTCGCACCCGTGGGAGCTAGTCCCGCGGCGAACAAGCCGACCAATGAATCGATTCTGTCAGCCAGTGCAACGGCAAGACCGACTTTTGTCTGAGGAACAGTTTGGTATTGTTCGCCAATGGCAAAGGCGACATCCTTTTGTTCGCCTGAGCGGAGAGCATATTCACGTCCGATGATGCCTTGCAAGGATGTCATCTCAGTCACCATCTGCGTGACGAGGTCGGCTTTGGCGAGGTAGACCGCGCGTGCCAGGTGTTTGATCGTGGTTGCATCCTTGATATGGAGTAGGCCCGCCAGTTCCGCGCCGAGTTTCAACATGCGGTCTGATTTATCGAGCATCGAACCGAGTTTGGTGTGGAAGGTCAGTGTGGAGAGTTTGGGACGGTATTCTTCCAGCTTGAGTTTGACATCTTCGCGCACAAAGAAGTTGGCATCGGCGAAGCGCGCGCCGAGAACATGTTCGTTCCCTTCTCTCACAATATCAACATGGAGGTCGTCTCCGTTGCGGATGGCGATGAAGTGCGGAAGTAGGGGCAGGGCTTGTCCCTGCCCCTGGGCTTTCTCATTACCCTGGGCGACCACAAGGGTCGCCCCTACGCGATGAACAGGGAAATGCCTTTGATGCTTCTTCATCACAGAGATAAGTACATCCTGCGGCAAAGACAAATATTCATTATCAAATTCGCCCATGACAGCGGTGGGCATTTCAATTAAGTTGGTGACTTCGTTGAGCAGACCATCGTCAATGATGGCTTCCCCACCGACCAATGCCGCGGCTTGGTTGACTTGTTCAACGATGGAGGCTTTGCGTTCTTCTTTATCGAGGAGGATGCCTGCTTCGCGGATCACATCAAAGTATTTATCGGCGGAGGGGATTTTGATTTCGGGCGAGCCGTAGGGGCGAAGTCCGCGAGAGACGTTGCCTGAGGCGACGCCAGCATATTCAAACGGGATGACCATGTCACCGAGCAACGCAACATACCAGCGGATGGGACGAGAGAAGGACACGCCAGAGTCATTCCAGCGCATGGACTTTTCGAACTTGATGCTTTCGACTAATTTGGGTAATGCGTCCACCAGCACTTCGGGAGTGGGGCGTCCCTTTTTGCTGACAACCGCGAAAACATACTTGCCGCCATCTTGTTCACGAACTTCAAGCGCCGATGGATCAATACCGTTCTTCTTTGCAAAACCAAGCGCCGCAGGCGTGTAGGTCGGATTGGCAATCCGACCATCTTCGGCAGGCGAGGTCGGGGTCGGACTACCAGTCCGACCTACAAAGGCTTTATCAGCGGGCGGACCTTTGACGAGGTCTTCGCGGTCAGGTTGATTCGGGGAGAGAGAGTCAATCGAAACGACGAGCCGCCGCGGGGTCGTAAAGATGCGGACGTCGCCATGAGTGAGATGAAGTTCATCAAGTAAAGTCGGGATACGGGAGGTGAGAGTCACGTAAGCGGAGTCGACATCGTTCGCGGGGAGTTCTTCAACGCCGATTTCAAGCAAGAACGACGAAGGACCACTGACGACAGACGACGCGAGCTTGGCAGTGGTCTGCGGTCTATTGTCCGTGGTCTGCTTGAGAAGCGGATACTCAAATTCCTTGCGTTGTTCCACATACCCTTCGGCCACCTTGCGGGCAAGTTCGCGGATGCGTCTAAAGAATGCTTGTCTTTCAGCAACGCTGATTGCGCCGCGTGTATCTAAGATATTGAACGAGTGCGAGCATTTGAGGACGTAATCGTGCGCGGGGACAATCAGACCACCCGCGAGACAGGCGTCGGCTTCGGCGGAGAAGAGGTCGTACATGGCGCGGACGCGTTCGACGTCGGCGGTCTCGAAATAATATTTGGAGTGTTCGAACTCCTCCTGACGGCGGATCTCGCCATAGGTCACGCCTGCACCGTATTCCTCGTTCCAGATGGCTTTGGCGTTGTTGAGCGCGATGAGGATGCGTTCGAGCCCGTAGGTGATCTCGACCGAGACGGGGTCGAGCGCCACGCCGCCCATCTGCTGAAAGTAGGTAAACTGCGTGATCTCCTGCCCGTCAAGCCAGACCTCCCAGCCCAAACCCCACGCGGAGATGGCGGGCTGTTCCCAGTTGTCTTCCACGAAGCGAATATCGTGCTGGCGCGGGTTGATGCCGAGCGCCTTGAGCGACTCGAGATACAGTTCCTGTGGATTGCCGGGATCGGGCTTGAGGATGACCTGATACTGGGTGTGCTTTTGGAAGCGGTTGGGATTCTCGCCGTAACGCCCGTCATCGGGGCGGACAGACGGCTCGACGTACGCCACGTTCCACGGCTCGGGTCCGAGCACGCGCAGGAAGGTGGCTGGGTTCATCGTCCCTGCGCCGACCTGGGTATAGTAGGGCTGTGTGATGAGGCATCCGTGCGATGCCCAGAAGTCTTGGAGTTTGAGGATAATTTCTTGGAAAGAGGAAGGTTTCGTCATTTACGATTTCCGATTTTGGATTTACGATTTTGGATTGCGGAAGGGATTATAACTGATGGAATGGCGATGGAGGATTTACGCTTCACGCGACAGCGCAAATTGGTTCTGTTTCGAGAAGAGTTTTTCTCCCCGTGACCGTTTCCCGTTTCGCTTTGGTGATATAGGCGTATAATTCGCATACACAGCTATTAAACTGTATGAACCAATATTGGACTCGCCCACAAATTGGGAAATAGCAAGGAGATGGAATGGACGAAAAACAGTTCAAATTACTGATGGAAGAACTCACGAAAATTAGAAACTTGCTGATATTGAATGCTTCAAAAGCTGGAGCAACTTCACCTGAAATTAGCAAAATCTTAAACACCAGCGATAGCCGTGTTCGACAGATTCTTACAGCTACTGGCGGAAAGAAAAAGAAAGTCGTATAAAATAACCAAGAAGTAGATAATTAACTCGATCAGGAAACCAAAATGCCTAGTAAACCAGAACTCAATCCTGAGATTCTCGATTTCCTGCATGAGAGGTTAGGCAAGCCAGTAAGTACCATCAGGTCAGCAATCTCTGTGCTAAAACGGGAATATACACAATCCACATCGAATGCTGTTGCTCAAATTTATGCTCAACAACATGGCGTATCAGTGCGAAGATTGATTAGCAAAGAAGATAAGTTGACGATACCCTCCGTCAGGATTGAAAAACCAGAGCCATTAAGACTCAAGAGAAAAGCTAAAAATGGGGAGCAAATTAAAGAAATCATAAAATTTGAGACCACAGACCACTTTTTACAAAAACATATACGCGAGATAAACAGAGCCTACACCAAACAATGTTACACATGTGTTTTTATACTCACAAGAAAAGTACTTGAAAATATGATTATTGGGATTTTGAAAGCAAAATACCCTATAGACCCTGCTCTTTACTTTGACACAGCAAAAAACAGAAATTTAGATTTCAGCGTGGTTTTAGATAACCTGTTTCAAAAGAGAAACGAGTTTGACAGCGACAGAAAAGAAGCAATAGAGCGTTTGCACCAAAAAATAAAACTTTTCAAGAATGACGCTAACGACAAAGTGCATTCCCTATACCATATTGTTGAAAACCCGAAGGAAATTGATGACTGGAATCTGGATACGATTATCGCCCTAATAGAAAAAATCATGTGAAGAATGGCAAAGCTATCAACAAGGAATGGATTTAATAGCAGAAGAAAGAGGTGCCCAATGGATGAAGTTACGCAAAAAGACATTCTTCACGAGTTGAAGATTATCAAGAAGCTTCTTGCTCAGAATCTTTTGAGTGGGAGTTCCCAGACGAAACAAATCAGTAAGCTCAACTCCATCGGTTTTCAGCCGAAGGAAATTGCTGAGAT
>JAMDBC010000074.1 GCA_023484185.1 Chloroflexota bacterium
GCGATGATTCATCTTATATCCATCATCCGCCGTACTTCCAGACTCTGTCAACGAATGTGCCTTCAGTTGGCGATATTAAAGGCGCGCGTGTGCTGGGCATGTTCCGCGACTCGATCACGACCGATCACATTTCCCCGGCAGGCAACATTGCAACTGACAGCCCGGCCGGAAAATACCTGGAGGGACGCGGCATTCAGCCCAAGGATTTCAACTCGTATGGTTCTCGTCGCGGCAATGACCTTGTGATGGCGCGCGGAACATTTGCGAACATCCGCCTGAAGAATTTGTTGGTCGAGCCGAAGGAAGGTAATTTCACCAAACATTTCCCGGAAGGCGCTGAGTTAAGCATTTATGATGTTGCGAAGAAATATCAGGATGAAGGCGTGCCTTCGATCATTCTGGCGGGCAAGGAATACGGAACCGGTTCCAGCCGCGACTGGGCCGCGAAGGGTCCGAACCTGCAAGGTGTGAAGGCTGTAATTGCTGAGTCCTTTGAGCGAATCCATCGCTCTAACTTGGTCGGCATGGGCGTACTTCCTTTGAAATTCATGGATGGACAAAATGCCGAGTCGCTGGGCTTGAAGGGCAATGAAGTTTTCGACATCACCGGTTTGAGCGATAAGATGGCGCCGAAGTGCGTTGTCACGGTCAAAGCAAAAAAGGCCGATGGCAAAGTTGTGGAGTTCAAAGCCACTGCTCTGTTGAATACATCCGTTGAAGTGAATTACTACCGCAACGGCGGTATTCTGCACACGGTACTGAGAAATTTGGTGAAATAACCCACCTGCTTTTACAGGGCAATGACAGAATAAAAACGAGACTGGTTTATCGCCAGTCTCGTTTGTTCTGATGCAGAAAGATGCAGATAGCCAGCGGGTGAATTTTGTTTTTCATTATCCCTCACAAAAAGCAAGTCGGATTGCCAATCCGGCCTGCTGGATTATAGCGAAATCAAAGCTGGCTGTTGCTGCGAGCGTACTCCAGCAAGTGTGGCCTGCATCGACCACGGCCCCGTCCATGTGACGGTGACGGGTAAAACCTTGCCGCGCAGATCGTCGTCCGATTCGGCGAAGACCAGTTTGTTGGTGGGCGTGCGTCCGCGCCAGCGGCCTTTGACTTTTTCTTCGAATAAAACGTCCACGCTTTGGCCAAGATATTTCTTATTGATCTCATCAACAATATTTTCCTGCAACTCTTCCAACAAGCGGAAGCGGCGCATTTTTTCGTCTTCGGTCACATTATCGGCCATGCGGCGGGTGGCAACGGTGCCCTCTCGCAGCGAGTACCGTGCCAGATGAGCAACGTCCAGCTTGAGGTCCGATAGGAGGCGGTAGGTTTGCATGAATTGTTCTTCGGTCTCGCCGGGGAATCCGACGATGATGTCCGTGGCAATGGAACAATCCGACAATCGCGCGCGGATCTTTGCAACGAGGTCGCGGTAATTTTGCTGGGTGTAGCCGCGCTTCATGTTCGATAGAACTTCGTCGTCGCCCGCTTGAATTGGAAGTTCGATGTGCGGCATGAGGTGCGGAAGTTCGGCGATGGCGTCAATGAGTTCATCGTCAAAATAGTTGGGATGCGATGTAAGAAAGCGGATGCGCTCGACGCCCTCGATCTCATGGATGAGACGCAAGAGCGCTGCGAGATTTGGGCCATCGGGAATATCCCTGCCGTAGCGGTCCACAATCTGACCGAGCAACGTGATTTCCTTGACACCCTGCTTTGTGAGCGAACGGACGTCGCCGACAATATCGCCAACCGGGCGCGACCGTTCCACGCCGCGCTGGTAGGGGATGATGCAAAAAGCGCAGGCGTGCGAACAACCATAGACAATGGGCACATGCGCGCTGATGAGTTTGCCGCGTTCGGCGACAGGCAGAATAAGTTCGTCGTCCATCATCATGAAGCGGCGCGTGGTTTCGGCATCTTCGGTGGAGCGGATCTCGCCCTGTGTGAGGTGCGAGATCAAAGGGCCGGGATCGGATGGCGGCGAGAAGACATCCACGAAGGGCAGCTTGGCGCGTAACTTTTCCGCGCCGCGCACACCGACCATGCAACCCATCAGGTTGATGACGAGATTGGGGTTTTTCTTTTTGAGCGGGCTGAGCGAAGTGAGACGTCCGAGCGCCTTGTCTTCAGCAGATTGGCGCACAACGCAGGTATTTAAAACAATCACGTCGGCTTCTTCGATGGTTTCGGTAAGGGTGTAACCAAGATGTTCAAGCGACGAGCCAACGCGTTGTGAGTCGGCCACGTTCATCTGACAGCCTTCGGTCCAGATATGGTATTTCATGGAAGCGAATTATACCAAGAGCGGTCGGGATTCGATAATCGTTATTCATTATTCCTTGGCAGGTCTAATACCCGCTGCTTTGCGGCGAGAAGATTAATTCCGCTAGGATACCCCGTCTGCTTGCAGCGGGGTAGTTCATTCGATATTCGGGAGTCGCCAGCGTATATCGGGAATTGCACGAATCCCAATCCCGAAATTCCGATTCCCGCTTCGCTTATGGTAAAATCTTGTCCGCCTGGAGGGATGGCCGAGCGGCTGAAGGCGCATGTCTTGAAAACATGTTTGGGTCACACCAACGTGGGTTCGAATCCCACTCCCTCCGCTGAGAGTCGCAGGTTAACAAGTTGGAAGGTTTTCAAGCTGAAGGTTTCCCTCAACCTGTCAACGTGCAACTTGCAAACCTTCAAACCAAATATTGGGGAGGTGCCAGAGAGGCTGAATGGGCTCGCCTGCTAAGTGAGTGCCGGGGTAACTCGGTCGCGGGTTCGAATCCCGCCCTCCCCGCCAGAAGAAGAACGCGTCTGCAAGGGCGCGTTTTTGATTCAGTTGTGCGCCCCCATTGAAGGGATGATATCAGGGCAAAAGTTTCCGCGGGAGCTACCGTCGCTGTCGCCGTGGCTTCGGGGTTTGGGTTTTCGCAGCCAGAACTTTTGTGGCGATTGCGCCCAGTGTAGCCGTTGAGGCTCGAGTTGTATTTTGATTTGATGCAGAGCAGGCAGAGATATTTAACAGAATAACAAACGATATGCAGGCCGTCAGCCATCGGTTTCGAGGGAAATCCATATTCATGATCAATGTCTCCTTGTCTTCAATTATTTGCGGCATATAATTGAAGACATGACCAATCTTTCCAAGCGCGCCATCAAAATCCACGAAAAACTTTTGGAAGTTTTCGGCCAGGCCGTCTGGCGCAATCCGCTTCCGCCGATTGACGAGTTGGTTTCCACGATCCTTTCCCAAAACACGAACGATATTAATCGTGACCGCGCCTTCAATGCTTTGCGCGCCAAATTCCCAACCTGGGAATCCGTGCGCGATGCGAAGACAAAAGATATTGTCAATGCAATTCGTCCGGCGGGGTTGGCAAATCAAAAGGGACCACGCATCCAAAAGGTTTTGAAAGAGATCACCAAAGAACGCGGCAATTTGGATTTATGGTTCCTGAAAGATTTGCCACTCGAGGAAGCGCGCGCCTGGCTGACAAAATTCAACGGCGTCGGTCCGAAGACTGCGGCCATCGTTTTATGCTTCTCGCTCGGACGTCCGGCCTTTCCGGTGGACACGCACATTTATCGCGTCACTGGCCGCATCGGTCTGCGCCCCGAAAAGATGACCGTTGAGCAGGCGCATCCGCATCTTGAAAATATTTTCCCGCCTGAAACCTATTACTCTGCACATTTGAACATCATCCGCCTGGGACGTGAAGTCTGCCACGCGCGCAAACCGGATTGCCCGAATTGTCCGATTCAAAAATTGTGCGATTACAAAGACAAAACAATTTAAAGGAATGTCACTGCGAGGGCGGTGGTTGAGTAGCCCGTGTTCTTCGGGCGTATCGAAACCCTGTCCGAAGCAATCTCCTCATTGAAATTGAGATTGCTTTGAGCGGCCAAGCACCGCTCTCGCAATGACATAAAATTTTATGAATAATCAACCTCCCGTCAGCATCGCCCTGGAAAAACTTGGAATTCCGCATCGCGTTTTTCGCCACGCGAATCCGGTCACATCGTTCGAACAGGCGGCCTCCGAGCGCGGTCAAAGGCCTGGCCAAGTTATCAGAAGCATTCTCTTCCGCGTCGGCGAAGATGAATTTATCATGGCGCTGGTCGCCGGCCCGGCGCAAATTTCATGGAAGATTTTACGCAAGCATCTCGGCCAATCACGTTTAACGATGGCAACTGAGGAGGAAGTTTTGGAAATCACCGGTTACCGCGTCGGGACGGTGGGGCCGTTCGGATTGCCGCGTCCGCTCAAGGTTCTGATCGATGCGAGCGCCTTGAAAGAGGAAGAAATATCCATCGGGTCTGGAATGCGCAACACCGCGGTCATCTTGAAGAGTGCAGATCTGCATCGCGCGTTGCCGGATTCAGATATCGTCTCGCTAACCTAGAGCGGTTGACAAAATTCAACCGCTGAAATATAATATAAGCAATAAAGTCCATTGTAATAGTATACTTTAGGCAGAAAGACAGACATGCGACTTTCCAAACGCGGTGAATACGGCTTACGGGCAATGATCGTTCTGGCAGAACCCGCCGAGAAGAACGCCATGCCGGTGGTGCAAATTAGGGAGATCGCGGAACGCGAGCAGATCTCAGCCAAGTTCCTTGAGCAAATTTTGCTTGCGCTCAAGAACGCAGGCATGCTCCACAGCAAGATGGGCGTTGGCGGCGGGTATTACCTGGCCAGGCCGGCCAGTGAGATCACGCTCGGCCAAATCTTCCGCGTGCTGGATGGCCCGGTGGCGCCGATCAAGTGTGTCAGCCAAATGTCTTATGAGCCATGCGGATGCCCCGATGAACAGACTTGCGGCCTGCGACTGGTGATGGGCGATGTGCGTAACGCCATCGCAGATATTCTCGATAACACCAGCCTGGCTGATGTAACCAAGCGACAGACCGCTGTCCGCAAAAAGCTTGGCATAAAAAGATAGGCATGTTCAAGGACGCCCTGCGAAAGGCGGTTTTTTCTTGGCCGAAAAGACTACTTGTACTATGGACTTTATAATATATAAAACCAATTGGAGATAAAATATGCAAAAACTTACCCTAACTCTGTTGACAGTCGTTATAGCATTCTCACTGATCTTGACCGCCTGCGGCTCGCCCGCCCCGACAACGGCCCCCGTTTCAAACGGCGCACCCGCAATTGATGCTCCTGCCCTCGCCCCCGCCGACACTTTGGAAGGCAACATCGCCATCTCGGGCGCGTTCGCCCTCTACCCGATGATGACGCTGTGGGCCGAGGAATTCCAGAAGCTTCATCCCAAAGTTAC
>JAMDBC010000139.1 GCA_023484185.1 Chloroflexota bacterium
AGTATAGTCAAATGTCGCCTTGCCACTTCTGTTGCAATGACTGTACAGGCACAGAATGCACAGGTTGCCCAAACTACTACTCTGCCTGGCACTGACACTTCGCCGCTTCCAGCCTCGCCGACAGCGGCCGCCACCAAATCGCCTCCAACGGCGCCCCCAACCGGATCCAGCGGCAGTAACTTCTGTACGGCTAGCGCCGCGTTTGTGGGCGAAACAATCCCGGATGGAACCATCGAACAACCAGGCGCACAATTCACAAAAATCTGGCACATTAAAAACAGCGGAACCTGTGCATGGGATTCAACTTGGCAGTTTGTCTATTTCAGCGGCGACGTTATGGGCGGCGCGTTTGTTTACCCCTTCCCGCAGCCCGCGGCTCCGGGTCAAACTGTGGATGTGCCGGTTGTCTTTACCGCTCCAACAGCGTATGGCACCTATACAGGCTACTGGAAAATCAAGTCACCGTGGGGTACAGCATTCGGCGACAGCGACAGCGGGAATCCGTTCTGGGTGCAGATCGTTGTCGGCAGCGGCACGCCGGGCAAAGGCACTGCTACCGCGTATGGCGTTACGTCTGTTACCTACGATATTGCCCGCGATCCGGTTGCTGGATGCGCGACAACCGTTTTTTACAACATTACCGCTTATATTTCAACCAATGGGCCGGTAACCGTCACCTATTTCTGGAACCATAGCGACGGCTATAGGTCAGCCAATCAGACTCTCACTTTTGCTGAGGCGAAGACGAGATCGATCACCGAGAGTTGGTCCATCCACCTTGGAAATGCCACCAACACGCGCTGGGATCAGATTGTTGTCACGGATCCAACCTATCAAGAATATGGCAAGGCGACATTTGACTATACTTGTGGTAAATAAATAGCCATCAAAAGAGTCAGTGAAAAATCGCTGACTCTTTTGATTCTGGAAATTTTCGGACAGGTAAACGCTGTGAATGTTGACTTGAGCGCACTGACTGGGCAGAACGTCAGGTTCATCCTTATGGTGACGGCCAATGGTCCATTCGACCAGGATTATGCCCTCTGGTTCGCTCCTTGCATTGTCCGAGCTGGAACCCCGCCACCTACATTTACGCCGGCTTTCACGCCCACATTTACTCCTACGTTCACCCTAACATCCACTTTAACGCCCAAGTCTACACCGACGGATACCCCGACGCCCACGTCCACGCCCTAAAACAAGGTGCGTTATAATGAGTAGGAAGAAAATTCCTGAAATTGCGTTATACAGATAACAGATAACGGAGGTTTCGATCATGCAACACAAAAAATTTATCTGGTTGGCTCTGCTGGTTTTGTTGGCCGCCAGTTTGGTATCTTGTAACATCGGCAAGGCGCCCGGACCAACACAAGATGTAAATGCCATTGTTACTTCCGCGGCTGGGACAGCGCTTGCCCAAATTGGCGATCAAATGACACAGACCGCGCAAGCCCTGCCGCCCATGCCGACGGACACTCCAACATCGGCCCCCTTATCCTTGCCGACTCTGCCACTTTCACCGGGTGCGACGCCTTTTGGCGTGGTCGGTACGCAGTTTGTGTTCAATACCCCTGGTGCTGGAGCATTGCCAACCGCGACCAAAGTACCGTCTGGGGCGGGCACTGGTTCAACTGCCGTGGGCTGTAATGACGCCTTATTCCTAGTCGATGCAACTATTCCTGATGGAACGGTCATTGCAGCCGGAAAGTCCTTTGACAAAGCCTGGCAATTCCAGAACACAGGGACTTGCACATGGGATGAAGGCTTTTCCTTTGTTTATGTGTCAGGCGATCGAATGAGCGGTAATAATATAATTTTCCACAAAGCCGATGATTTCGTAAAGCCAGGACATGGAACGTCGTTTATAGTACCAATGGTCGCTCCCACAAAGGCCGGGACCTATATTGGATATTGGCAAATGAAGGATGATGCGGGCCATTTCTTTGGTACAAAAGTTTATGTTAAGATCGTAGTCCAGTAACAGGAACCAGAAATAATGTGGTTCATCAAGAATTGAGGAACCAACCAATGAAAACTAAACTAAGTATCATCGTATTGTTGGCTGTAATGTTGGCGGCCTGTGCGCCAGTTGCCACTCCTGCCCCAACCCTCAACGCGGCGCTCATCTCTACTGCAGCCGCACAGACCGTGATAGCAAATTTCACCTTATCAGCCACCGCGGGAACTCCTGCGCCCCTGCCGCCTCCTACCGAGACACCTATATCACTGCCGACAGCCACTATTGAGCCGACGGTTGCTCCCACCCAGCCTGGCCTTCCTGGCGCCACTCAGGCTGCTTTGTGCGATCGATATTCGTGGGACAATGCCACGGTGGATGTAAATGTCACCGATAACACCCAAATGACCCCTGGGCAGGATTTCGTCAAAACCTGGAAGATCAAGAATGCTGGTACCTGCACTTGGGGCGCAGGTTACACCATCATCTATTCATACGGCGATAAAATGTCGGGAGTGCCTCAGCCGATCAATAGTGTGGTGGCACCAGGTCAGGAAATTGAAATTACTGTTCAATTCAAGGCGCCAACCCAAATAGGCGAATATGTCAGCGCATGGACACTGGCAAACCCCAAAGGGATTCCTTTCTTTGGCAATGACAACAAGCCTCTCTACGTAAAGATCGTCGTCAAGCTCTGATCAAGTGAGTGCCGCGCTCAAACAAGGAATTCAGAATGAAGCACGTCGGTTGGGATTTATCCTGGCCGGCGTGACGACTGCAGACCCGCCCCCGCATTTGCCCGTCTTTGAAGATTGGCTGAAGCAGGGGCGGTACGCTTCCATGAACTATTTAGCGGATGACCGCTCCCGCGCCCGCCGCGCTAACCCGCGACTCATTCTCCCCGAATGCAAATCCATCCTCGTGCTGGCGCTTCCCTACCCAGACCCGAAACTTGCCCTGCCGTCTTGCACCGATGTGCCGTCGTTGCTCGCGGCACGAACGGTGAGCGAAGTCGAAGGGACGGCTGATACATCCAACGAGCCTGTTCCAAGCGGACGCGTCGCCACTTACGCCTGGGGCGACGATTATCATCTTGCCATTCCCGAAAAATTAAAAACGCTGGTTGCTTTCATCGAAGGGCAAGTGGGACATTCCATCCTCAATCGCTGGTATACAGACACAGGCCCAATTCTCGAAAGAGAGTTGGCACAACGCGCCGGGCTTGGCTGGATTGGTAAAAACACATTGCTTATCAACCCAAAACTTGGTTCTTATTTTCTTCTCTCTGAAATATTCCTCGATCTCGAACTCGAACCCGATACCCCTTTTGCAACCGATCACTGCGGAACTTGCACGCGTTGCATTGAAGCCTGCCCAACTCAATGTATTCTTCCTGACCGGACCATCAATGCGCGGCGTTGCATCTCTTACCTGACCATCGAATTGAAAGAGGACATTCCGCCCGAACTGCGGCCTATGCTTGGCAACTGGGTCTTTGGATGCGATGTCTGTCAGATGGTTTGTCCATGGAATCGATTCGCGTCCTCCGAAGGCGCCTCCGAATTAAAACCACGCGCAGACATACCACGTCCCAACCTTATACGTGAACTGGAACTTACGCCCAAAGACTTCAACTCTAAATTCAAGAACAGTTCCGTCAAACGCGCCAAGCGGCGTGGTTATTTACGAAACGTTGCGGTAGCCCTCGGCAATTCAAATGACATAAATGCTCTGCCCGCATTGAACCAGGCCCTCGACGACTCGGAGCCAATGGTGCATGAACATGCTGCCTGGGCGATTCAGAAATTGAAGAGAAAATATAAATGAAAAAATTACTGATCGCAACAAACAATAAAGATAAGATCGAAGAGATTCACGACCTGCTCAAAGATCTCGATCTTGAATTAGTCACGCCTGCCGACATTGGATTGAAACTTGCTGTCCTTGAAGATGGCAAAACTTATGCTGAAAATGCCGGAAAAAAAGCGGTCGCCTTCGCCCACGCCAGCCGGTTGATTTCCCTTGCCGATGACTCTGGTCTCGAAGTGGATGCTCTGGATGGCGCGCCCGGGCTTTTTTCCGCGCGTTACTTACCCAAGCCCGGCGCGTCCGACGCAGATCGCCGGGCGTATCTTCTACAAAACTTGCAAAACAAGCCCCGTCCATGGACGGCGCATTTTCATGCCACCATCGCAATTGCCGTGCCAGATAAAGCCGTCCAGTTCGCAGAGGGGCAGTGCGGCGGCGAGATCATTCCCGAAGAACGCGGCACAGGCGGCTTTGGTTACGATCCGATTTTCTTCCTTCCCGAATTAGGCAGGACCATGGCCGAACTTAACATGGACGAAAAAAATCGCCTGAGCCATCGGGCGCGGGCGATCATCAATGCAAAGCCGATCATAAAAAAAATATTCGCTTGAAAAATTAATCCTGTCCGGCCTGAAACGGGATCGCATTAAAAAAATCAGCAAGCAAATTTGCAACCACTTCAGGTTGTTCAAGCATCGCCATGTGCCCTGCACTGGGCACGATTTCCATTCGAGCATTGAGAATATTATCCCGCAATAATTCGGAATATTTTGGGGGTGTCATCCTGTCGTCCGCGCCGCAAACTATCAGCGTGGGCGCGGAAATCTTCGAGAGTTGATCCGTTACATTAAACGCGTCGCACGCCAAAAAGTCCCCGTAAAGAACCGTGGGCCGCGTCCCGGATAATTTTTGTTCGCCCAGTTCTTTAAGTCTCGCGTTGGCATGTTCGGAATAAGAAAAATCATTGATCATGTGAACCGCGTCCATAAAAGCGGAAGGATTGGACGCGCTCTGCAAAATGGCCGGCGACACGCGCAACTTCGAACCGCTTCCCACCAGACCCAAAGCGGACACCTGCTTCGGCGAGCGGAGCGCGGCCGTCAGCGCAATGGCGCTGCCCATTGAATGACCGACCAATACAGCCGAATTCAACTTGATGGCTTTTATAAAATCGAGAATGTGTTCGGCGTAATCATCGATCGTCTGATGCCCCACGCCTTCGGATTTGCCGTGACCAGGAAGATCAACTGCGAAGATACGCTGATCGAGCAGGCGGCGGACTTGCGGCGGCCAATGTAAATGAGTACCGCCCGCACCGTGGATCAAGATCACAGGCGGGCGTGAAAGATTTTCGGCCTCATGGGCGAAATAATATAAATCGGCGGCGGTAGGCATACGTTGATTTTAGTGCGGTTTGGGATGATGCAAACGATCGGCCGCTTCATCGGTCAACGGAATATAGACCGAGACATTCGTTCCCTTGCCAGGCGTTGATTGCAGATTGAGCAGGCCATTG
>JAMDBC010000052.1 GCA_023484185.1 Chloroflexota bacterium
TAGTTGGGGGAAGGTCTGTATTTCCGGCCCGATAAAAGTGATCAACCTGCCAAAGTATCATGATTTCAAGGAATTGCGCCGCACTCCGGCTGAGGTTCGTGACTTGCTCGAGAAAATGGGCAACGACAACGTGGTCGCGTTCCAGACACGTAATCCTCTGCATCGTATCCACGAAGAGCTGACCAAGCGCGCCGCCGAAGCAGTGGGCGGAAGCCTGCTCATTCATCCGGTGGTTGGCATGACCAAGCCGGGTGACGTGGATCACTTTACGCGCGTCCGCATTTATAAAGCATTGGTTGAAAAATATTATGATAAAAGCAAGACTGTTCTTTCGCTTCTGCCTCTGGCGATGAGAATGGCCGGGCCGAAGGAAGTGCTCCTGCACGCAATCATCCGCCGCAATCATGGCGTGAATCATTTGATCGTTGGACGTGATCATGCCGGGCCGGGGAAAGATTCGAGCGGCAAGCCGTTCTACGGTCCGTACGATGCGCAGGATAACATGCACAAGTACGAGCACGAGCTGGGAGTCAAAGCTATTCCGTTTGAAGAACTTGTCTACCTTCCCGATGAAGACCGCTATGTTGAAAACAAAGATATCCCCACTGGTGCGAAAGTCTTGAATATTTCCGGCACGCAAGTGCGCGACGATTATCTCGCCAAGGGCAAACTTCTACCCGAATGGTTCACGCGCCCTGAGACCGCCGAGATTTTGCGCCAGATGTATCCGCCGCGCGACACACAGGGCGTTTGCATCTGGTTCACTGGTTTGAGCGGATCGGGCAAGAGCGCAACCTCCGAGGTGTTGACTGCATTGATACTCGAACGCGGACGTGAGATTGCCATCCTTGATGGCGATGTGGTTCGCACACATCTTTCCAAAGGTCTGGGCTTTAGCAAGGAAGATCGCGACACCAACATTATGCGTATTGGTTTTGTGGCGGGTGAGATCGCTCATGCAGGCGGTGTGGTAATTTGCGCGGCCATCAGTCCTTATCGCGCCACACGTCAGGAAGCCCGCAAGATGGTGGGTGAGAACTTCGTCGAAGTGTACATGGATACGCCCGTCGAAGTCTGCGAACAGCGCGACGTCAAGGGCTTGTATGCCAAGGCGCGCCAGGCAATGGCCGATGGCAAGCCGATGGGTTTTACCGGCGTGGACGATCCGTACGAGCCGCCGATCGATCCTGAGATCACGTTGCAGGGTACCGGCGTCACGCCTGAAGAGAACGCCCGCAAGGTCATTGCCTATCTCGAAGCGCAGGGCTTCGTTCTCCCACAACAATAAAAAAGATGTAGGGGCGACCGCGAGTCGCCCCTACAAAAATATGAACCGCACAACTATTCTGCACATCGCTTCATTTTTGACCCTCGGCCTGCTGGCCGCTTTAGGGGTTTTTCTCATCCTGAAATCCACGCCGGAGGGCCTCGGTCTCTCGGATGATTCCATCGGATACATCGCGGGTGCGCGCAGTATTTTGGCGGGACATGGCTATCGCGAATCATGGCTGGCAAGCAATGGGCCAGTGACGCATTTTCCGCCGGGCTTCCCGTTCGTGTTGGCGTTTATCGGGTTGTTTGGTCTCGATCCGCTGCGCGGTACACGCTTTCTCAATGCATTATTATTTGGAATGAACACGGGGCTGCTGGGCATCCTCGGCTGGCGCATGACCAAGTCTTTGCCGGCCGGGTTGATCCTGGCCGCCTTGTTCGTCGCGAATTCACAGCTTCTACAGGTTCATGCGATGGCGATGAGCGAGCCGCTCTTTATATTTCTGAGCCTGCTGGCTTTCTGGATGTTTGATTTGTATTTTGAGCGTAATCATCATTGGTTATGGCTGGTGCTGACAGCGTTTTCTGCCGGCGCGGCATACCTGACACGTTATGCGGGCCTGGCCCTGGTTCTGACCTTTATTGCTGCGCTTTTCGTTTTGCATGATTCATGGCGCAAGCGTTTCATCAGCGCTGGAATCTTCATTGTCAGTTTTTTGCCGTGGGCATTGATATGGGCAGTTCGCAATGAGCTTGTCGGCGGGAATGTTGCCAATCGTAACCTGATCTGGCATCCAATCAGCAGCGATAACATAAGACTTGGCTTGTCCACAGTTGCAGAATTTTTTATCCCGACCGAAACTTTGCGTCAGACTCTTGTAAAGGCCGGAGTTTTTCAAATCGTTATCGTGTTGATTCTCGGCGCAGTGTTGGTCTGGGTCGTGCTGAAGAGCTGGAAAAAGTTCTTAACGCCTCAGCAGCCAACTCGTCCGGAAATTCTTGCGTTTACGAATGGGCTGTACGTGCTCGGCTATTTATCTTCCATCGTTGCCACGATGTTATTGTTTGACGCGTCCACAAAATTCCAGGTCAGAATTCTTGCGCCAATCTATGTTTCGCTTTTCGTTTTGCTGGTCGCGCTGGGCGTCTGGTTGTGGAGCAAGCGACGTGAAGTTGTCATCGTGCTTACAATTTTTATCCTATCCGTTTCGATTTATTCCCAAACGTTGACCGTGCAACAGCTCGAAAAAGGCGGCACAGGTTTTGCATCGTTTGTGTGGTATCGCTCGCCGACGATTGCTTTTTTGCGCAGCCTGCCTGCTAATACGATGATCTATACCAACCAGTCAGGCGTAGTGTATCTTTACACCGGACGCGGCGCTTATGTGTTGCCCGATAGATATGATCCGGTGACCGCCGAAGCGCGCCCCGGATTTGATCGCGGCGTGGCGCTCATGCAAGCCGAGATCAAAGCTGGCAGGGCCGTGCTGGCGTTGTTCAGCGGCGGCGATATTTCTTCCGCCGACGCCGCGATCATGAGTGAAGGGTTGTATTTGGCGCAGAAATCCGCCAGCGGCGAAGTTTACACAGCCGCGCCGTAGTACATTTTCACTGTAAGGAGCAGCATGAAGATTCAAGACAAGTTTGATTTAAAAGATCGCGTCGCGGTCGTGACTGGCGGCGTGGGTCTGCTCGGGACTGAATTTTGCAAAACGCTGGCCGAAGCGGGCGCATCCGTCGCAGTGGTCGATCTCAATGGCGATGCCGCAAAAAAAGTTGCGGATGCTTTGATGAAGGATGGCTACCACGCCAAAGCGATTCAGACGGACATCACCAAACCCGATTCCGTTAAAGCAATGGTCGCTTCGGTTCTCTCGGACTTTGGGCGGTTCGACGTTCTGGTAAATTCCGCGGCGCTCGATCCGAAGTTCGACCCGGACGCGGCCGCCAAAGGAATCGCTCCCGGCGCGTTTGAAGATTACCCGCTCGAACAGTGGAACGCGGCCATGAACGTAAATTTGACCGGCATGTTTTTGGTTACGCAGGCCTGCGTCAAGCCGATGATCGCACAGGGCAAAAAAGGCAGCATCATCAACATTTGTTCAACTTATGGATTGAATGGTCCCGACCAACGCATTTACATCAAAGACGGCAAACGCGTGGCCTTCAAACCAGTTTATTATACGGTGACCAAAGCGGGCGTGATGGGGTTTACAAAATACCTGGCGGCTTATTATGCCAGGACGGAGATCCGCGTCAATGCGCTGACTCCCGGTGGTGTGTTCAACAATCACGAAGATTATTTCGTCAAGAATTATTCAGCCAAAACTATTCTTGGACGTATGGCGAAGAAGGACGAAATGAACGGCGCTTTATTGTTTCTGGCATCTGATGCGTCATCGTACATGACGGGCAACAATGTCGTCGTGGATGGCGGTTGGACGGCGTGGTAGAAAATTATTGTAGGGGCATAGCGACGCTGTGCCCCTACGAGGATTGAATGAAATCTGAAATTCTAGCAATCGTCCCGGCGCGCGGAGGCTCGAAAGGCATCCCGCGCAAAAATATTCGCAACTTTGCAGGCTATCCGCTCATCGCGTGGAGCATTGCCGCGGCTAAACAATCCAAGTCGGTGACGCGCATCATTGTCAGCACGGATGATGAAGAGATCGCGGCAGTGGCGCGCGAGTGGGGCGCAGAGACGCCATTCCTGCGTCCTGTGGAGTTCGCGCAGGATAATTCCACTGACCTGCCTCTCTTTGAACACGCGTTAAATTGGCTGGCGGAAAACGAAGGCTACAAACCCGACGTCCTGATTCAACTGCGCCCAACGTCGCCCGTCCGCCCAATCGGCTTGATCGATGCTGCGGTGAAGATTTTGCTCGATCACAAAGATGCAGACTGCGTGCGCGGCGTGGTACCTGCGGGACAAAATCCACATAAGATGTGGCGCTTCGACGAAGCCAATCATCCGATGAAACCGTTGCTGACCGTGGATGGAATCGCCGAGCCGTATAATGCGCCGCGTCAAATTTTGCCGCCGGTCTATTGGCAGACCGGGCACATTGACGCTATTCGTGCATCGGTGATTCACAACAAACATTCGCTGACAGGCGATGTCATTTATCCGTTGGTGATCGATCCACGTTACACGGTGGATATTGATAGGCTTACCGACTGGGCCAAATATGAAGCGTTGGTTTATAGCGGGCTGGAAATGGTCAGCCCGGGCAAGGCGCGCCGCCCGATGCCAGAGAAAATCGAATTGATCATTTGTGACTTCGATGGCGTCATCACCGACAACCGCGTCTGGACAGATGAAAACGGCAGCGAAATGGTAGCCGCTTCACGGTCCGATTCGATGCGGGTGGCGGAACTGCGCCAGCGCGGCGTCGAGGTGATGATCCTTTCGTCCGAGGTCAATTCCGTTGTCACGGCGCGCGCTCAAAAAATGGGCGTCGAGGCTGTGCACGGCGTCGGCATTTTAAAAAAAGGCGAAGCGCTCAAGCAGTTGTTGATCGGGAAAAAAGTGGATACATCGCACGTGGTTTTTGTCGGCAACGATTTCAATGACCTGGCCTGCTTCGAGATCGCGGGTTGGGCTGTGGCCGTGGCCGACGCGTACCCTGAAGTTGCACGCGCGGCAGATTATGTGTTGACGAAAGCTGGTGGGTATGGCGCGGTGCGCGAGTTGTGTGATCTTATTTTGAAAAACCGGTAGGAATGTCATTGCGAGACGCGAAGCGGCGAAGCAATCCCCTCGCCACTTTGAGATTGCTTCGGGCAAAAGTGCGCCGCCCTCGCAATGACAAACACCCGCTAAGGAGAAAAAATGACTCGTGAAATTAAACTTGGAAATCGTTTAGTGGGTGATGGGCAGCCTGCATACGTCATTGCCGAAATCGGAATCAATCACAACGGCGATCTTGAGATCGCAAAGCAAATGATCGACGCGGCAGTTCACGCCGGCTTTC
>JAMDBC010000191.1:0-3750 GCA_023484185.1 Chloroflexota bacterium
ATTCGGAAAGGGCAGCTTAGAAACTCAAAAGCTTGGTAAATAGGCTATTCACAGAAAAAGGCATCAATGTCTCCCCTGATATAATCAATGTATGAATCAGCCATCTGATTTACTTGAGAAAATTAAGAGTGTACAGGGAAAACATAAAACCTTGCTTATTGGAATTGATGGAGTAGGTGGAGCAGGTAAAACTACACTTTCAGAATCTCTAAAAGAAAACTTGGCCAATGTATCCATTGTGCAGCTGGACGATTTCTATTCTCCCGAACTGAATAGGGCCGATAGAATTCGTGTTTTAAAACAAGTATTTTTCCCTTTGGAAAACGATGCCGATGCAAAATTTCAAATATTTGATTGGCGATCAAATACTTTAAAAGATTGGTATACGATTAAGCCTGGTGGAATAGTAATTATCGAAGGGGTATCAGCCTTACATTCAGACTTTGCAGAGAAATATGATTTTAGGATTTGGATAAATTGTCCTCCTGAACTAGGTCTTAAGCGGGGAGTCGAAAGAGATAAAGTGAGGGACGGCATAGACAATGCTGATAAATGGCGAAACATCTGGATGCCTCAAGAGAAAGAATATGTTAAATCACAGAAACCGCAATTACGCGCGGACTATATACTAACTACTGCTTAGAAGTCAACTGTTTGAACGAACCGACCCAGGGTTTGCCCAGCCTATTATTTTCACTGACTTGCACCTTGCTGAATTTTTGTGCAATGGTGGCAGACAACATCGCCACGCTGGCCCAATCATCGGACAACACTGCTGTCCGCATCTTCTGTGACGTTGACGCGGCCCAAGCCCACTCCATGCGAAATTTATCGGCCTTGACCCAGTAATCGCGCTTCTCCCACGCCACCACGCTGACCTCGACTCCGTCCGAGATGGTTTGAAGAGCAATCGAAATAAAAGCTGCCAGGTCACGGGCGGTTGTGCCAGTGTCAGTTTGGCGTGCTAATTCGCGTACGGCCAACACAATGGCTCTGATCAGTTGAGTTCGTTGTTTTCCTGCGCTGTCTGGGTTGATGACTCGGCTCATAGGTTCCGTTTTTGTGTATCAAGGATTAAGAACGCCGCATTATACCGCATCCATTGCCTTGAATGTCTGTTTGGGAATATCGCTTTCACTTCATTGCCAATTTTGAAACAGATACAAGATGGCCTGCATACGCAGGCAAGCGATTATAATGGTCAGGATGTCACGTGGATTTCGGAGGAGAAATATGAATATTGCAAGCGTTTTTCAAGGCATAGCGTCCATCGCATGGATCGGTTTCATCGGCGTTTTGGTTTTGGCAGTTACACGCGCCAGCCGTCAGCAACCAACGCGCGGATTGAGTACGGCAGTCATCGCCCTGGCAGTCGTGGCGCTGGTCATGACCGCCGCCGGTTTGGGAATGGTTTTCCTGCAAGCCGACCAATACGGAGTTGTGATCTCAGCTTTCCAACCAAATGGATATCGTCCAGAGCCGCTTGGCCCGGGTTTGCACTTGATTATTCCAGGGATCGAAAGCGTCCAGGTTTATTCAGTGGCGCGGCAGACCTATACCATGTCATCCTCGCCAAGCGAAGGGCAGACAACCGGCGACGACTCGATCGAGGCCCGCACAAAAGATGGTCAGCAGGTTTATATCGACGCATCCCTCATCTATGCAATTGACCCGGCGCAATTGATAAATCTGCACAGGATCTGGCAGAGCCGGTTCCAGGACAACGTCGTGAGGCCGGTCACACGGGCAGCCATCCGCGATGCAGTTTCACAATTTGGCGTGGAGGAGATCGTCAGTACCAAACGCAACGAACTCGAGAAGATGATCACCGATGCGATCCAAAAAGGATTGACGGACAATAATTTGATCATGTCGAGTTTCCTGCTTCGCAACATCCGCTTCAGCGACCAATATGCCCAGGCGGTGGAACAGAAGCAGATCGCCGAACAACAGGCATTGCAGGCCAAACTGGTCGTCGAGCAAAAGAAGCAGGAAGCCGAACAGGCGCGGCAGGTGGCGCAGGGCGCGGCAGACGCGGCAGTGATAGCTGCCAAAGGTGCCGCAGACGCGCGCATCCTGCAGGCGCAGGCTGAAGCGCAAGCCAACACCCTGTTGACGCAATCGCTCACGCCGGAGCTTTTGCAATATCAATACATCATCAAGCTGGCACCAACCGTGCAGACCATCTTCATACCGAGCGGCAATCAATTCATTTTGCCGCTGCCTAACGTTACAACTCCAACCGCACAGTAAACATCATATAAAGTGACTGTCACATTTTCAAGGAATCGATGAACAAGAAGGCACCAAGTGGTCGCCAAATCCGTCTGACGAGTTTAGCGGCCTGCGCGGGTTGAGCGTCGAAGCTCAACGCGGAAACGCTGGCGCAGGTTCTGCGCCCCGTTCAGGATATTTTTCACTCGTCCGATTATCCTGATCTATTAGTCGGACTAGAAGGCCCGGATGATGCGGCAGTCTGGCGGCTGGATGATTCGCGCGCCATCGTCGTGACCACCGATTTCTTCACGCCGGTCGTTGACGATGCCTACGACTACGGCGCAATCGCGGTGGCCAATAGCATATCGGATATTTACGCCATGGGCGGGACTCCCTTCCTGGCTTTGAACATTGCGGCTCTTCCCCCGGACCTGCCAACGGCTCTGTCATCTGAAATCATGCGCGGCGGCGCGGAAAAAGCGCGCGAAGCTGGCGTCGTCATCGCGGGCGGACACACCATTCAGGACAAAGAGCCAAAATATGGTCTGGTCGTGATCGGCCTGGTTGACCCGCAAAAGATGTTGAGCAAAAGCGGACTCAAAGTCGGCGATGCGTTGGTGTTGACCAAGCCGCTCGGCTTCGGAGTCACGACCACTGCTTTAAAGCAGGATAAAGCCGAAGAGAAAGATATCAAAGAAGTTATCGGCTGGATGACACGACTCAATAAAACCGCCGGACAGTTGGCAACTGAATTCAACTTGCGCGGCGGCACAGACGTGACCGGTTTCAGTCTGCTCGGCCACGGCATGGAAATGGCGAATGCCGCAAATGTTATGCTTGAAATTGAACTAGGCAAAATTCCATTCGTCAGCGGCGCTCGTAAATACGCCGAGCTTGGAACTTTTCCCGGCGGCGCGTTTGACAACAAATCCTACTTTAGTGGCCGCGTAAAATTTGACGCAACGATTGACGAACCTTCACAAATGATGCTCTTCGATCCACAAACCAGCGGCGGGCTTTTACTCGGAGTGCCGCGTGAGAAACTGGATATGTTCAAAGCACGGGCAAAGGAATTGGATCAGCCCGTTTGGGTAATTGGAGAAGTAAAAGAAGGTAAAGGGATTCGGGTTATTCGATAGAATGTTTTGGGAAACGCTCTCCGAACCCTGGCAAGCCGCACTTGAAATGGCGTGGAAAGGTTACTGCGCAGGAACCGTGCCAATCGGCGCTGTTGTAGCAGATGCAAATGGAAAGGTTGTTTCGCGTGGGCGTAATCGCACTTTCGATGAAAACGCGCCCAGCGGGGAAACGCGCGACCGAACGCTGGCTCATGCAGAGATCAACGCCTTGCTGGCTTTGAACCTCGATCAAGAAGAGCGGCATACCGCTGCACTTTATACAACCATGGAACCTTGCCCATTGTGTATGGGCGCTTTTTATATATCCAGCGTGTGGACTTTGCATTTTGCAGGACGTGATCCTTATGCGGGCAGCGCAAACATGCTTGGGACAACGCCATACCTCAGCCGCAAA
>JAMDBC010000191.1:3760-5273 GCA_023484185.1 Chloroflexota bacterium
CCGCCATCTCAGACATGACGAACAGCCCGTTTGGGTAATTGGAGAAGTAAAAGAAGGTAAAGGGATTCGGGTTATTCGATAGAATGTTTTGGGAAACGCTCTCCGAACCCTGGCAAGCCGCACTTGAAATGGCGTGGAAAGGTTACTGCGCAGGAACCGTGCCAATCGGCGCTGTTGTAGCAGATGCAAATGGAAAGGTTGTTTCGCGTGGGCGTAATCGCACTTTCGATGAAAACGCGCCCAGCGGGGAAACGCGCGACCGAATGCTGAACCTTGCCCATTGTGTATGGGCGCTTTTTATATATCCAGCGTGTGGACTTTGCATTTTGCAGGACGTGATCCTTATGCGGGCAGCGCAAACATGCTTGGGACAACGCCATACCTCAGCCGCAAACCAATCAAGGTATTCCCGCCATTTGACGGAAGACTTGAAATCGCCTTGACCGCCATGTATGCCGAGTCCGAGATTCATTTGCGCGGTGAACAGGTAATCACGAATCGCTTTTTTGACGAATGGCGTTCTGTGCTTCCAGACGGCGTTGATTTAGGTATCGCACTCTTTCGCTCCGGCGAGTTGCGCGAGATGAAACAAAAAGGCCTTCCAGCGAGTCAAGTGTTCAATCAGATAACATATCAGGTAAAATAATTCCGGCGGGCTTATTCATCCTGCCTGCGAGAATAATGTCAAATATTCCAGTTGAAATTCTAATCCTTGTATTTTTACTTTTACTGAACGGACTGTTCGTCATGTCTGAGATGGCGGTGGTTTCGTCACGTAAGGCGAGATTACAGCAACAAGCCAACGAGGGAAACAAGCGCGCCAAGGCTGCGCTTGATCTGGCACAGAACCCCGCGCTGTTTTTGTCCACAGTACAGATCGGCATCACACTGATCGGCATTTTGTTGGGCGCGGTGGGCGGACCGGCCTTCTCCGGGCCGCTGGCAGAACTGCTTAAACGGTGGCCGCTTCTCGGTCCGTATGCAGACACGCTGGCGCTGGTTATTGTCGTGATCATCATCACCATCCTGACTCTGCTCGTCAGCGAACTTGTCCCCAAACGTCTGGCTTTGCACGATCCCGAAAAAATAGCGGCGTCAATATCCGGCCCGATGCTTTTCATCTCAAAATTATTTTCGCCGCTGGTTTGGTTGTTGGGGAAAGCCACCGATTTCACCCTGAAGGCGATGGGCGCAAAACCAAGCGCGGGACCGCCCGTAACGGAAGAGGAAATTCAACTGCTGATCGATCAGGGCACCGAAGCGGGCGTGTTCGAAGAAGCGGAGCAGGATATGGTCGAGGGTGTGTTCAGTCTCGGCGATTCACGCGTCTACTCTTTGATGACGCCGCGAGCCGACATTGTGTGGCTGAACATAACAGATTCACCGAACGAGATCCGGCGCAAGGTGGCTGAGTGCGATTATTCGCGCTTCCCCGTTTGTCAGGATAGCCTTGACACGATCCTCGGCATTATCAAAGCGCGCGACCTGCTGGCGCCTCCCGGCTTATCCGGTG
>JAMDBC010000094.1:0-2576 GCA_023484185.1 Chloroflexota bacterium
ACGGCGCGAAGAAACCTATTCCCGCAATCGTAACTTTCCATTCGACCCGCGCGAGATCGACGCGGTCATTCTTTCACACGCCCACATTGACCATAGCGGCAACCTGCCGCATTTTGTCAAGAACGGTTACGCAGGCCCGATCTATGCAACACACGCCACGGCCGACCTTGCGGATGTGATGTTGCGCGATTCGGGTCACATCCAGGAGTCGGATGCAGTCTTCGTCAACAAAAAAGAGTCCCGTCATGGCGGAAAACACGTTGAGCCGCTTTACACCATGGCCGACGCTGAGCTTGTGGCTGAGCATTTCCAGGGAATGGGTTATGGTCAGTCTTTTGAGCCAGTTCCCGGCGTGATCGCCCGCTTTTGGGAGGCAGGTCACATCCTTGGCTCGGCCGGCATCTCGCTGGATATCGAAGAAAAAGGCCGTAAGTTCCGTTTCTGGTTTTCGGGTGACATTGGCCGCATGGATCTGCCGCTGTTGCGCGACCCGGTCATGCCGGAGGCGGCTGATTACTTATTGATGGAATCCACCTATGGCGACAAATCACACGACGACCCGCGCCTGGCGTTCGAAGAGTTTCGACAGGTCGTCTCAGAAACAATCGAGCGCGGCGGAAAGGTCATCGTCCCCGCCTTTGCGGTTGGCCGCACGCAGGAACTGGTTTTTTATTTGAATGAAATGATGAGCGACGGGGTTCGGCCCGTGCCTGTTTATGTGGATAGCCCTCTGGCAGTACACGCTTCTGATATTTTTCGCGCTCACCCTGAATGTTTCGACCAGGAGACTCGTGAGTTTATCAAGAAAGAAAAACACCCTGCTCTGGATTTCAAGCAATTGACGTACATACATTCCGTGGACGAATCGAAGGCGCTGAACGAACGCAAAGACCCAATGATCATCATCTCCGCATCGGGTATGGCCGAGGCGGGACGCATCCTGCATCATCTGCGCAACAATATCGGCAACCGCAATAACACCATTTTGATCGTCGGCTGGACAGCGCCTTACACACTGGGGCGTCGTTTGGCTGACCGCGAGAAACAGGTCAGGATATTTGGCGAGCCGTATGATGTCAAGGCGCAGGTCGCAACGATTGGCGGGCTTTCAGGTCACGCAGGACAGAATCTGCTTGTCAAATATGCCGCTTCCGTCAAGGGCCAGGTTAAGCAAGTTTTCCTCGTGCATGGTGAACAGACACCCGCAATGGCGTTGAAGGAAAAACTAGCAGAGCAATCCATGCGCGAGGTGTATTATCCCGAAATGCATTCGAGTGTGGAAATTTAATTTCCGCCACGAATTGCACGAATTCACACGAATTTTTTCAGGTATAATCTGCCACGCTCACGTGGCCTGGAACTTGACATCTGACACGTGGAACTGAATATGGAGAGGTGCCAGAGCGGTTGAATGGGACAGTCTCGAAAACTGTTGTGGGCTCCGGTCCACCGAGGGTTCGAATCCCTCCCTCTCCGCTGGAAAACGCGTCCGCAAGGGCGCGTTTTTGTTTCCCCCGTGCGCCCCCATTCAGGGGATGGTATTCGAATCCCTCCCTCTCCGCCATGAAGACCCGATGAATAACATTTTCGGGTCTTCTTTTATTTCAAACAAGCGTGGTAAGATTCACCCGATGCAACTCAATCTCGCTCTTGCCCAAATTGCCACCCACCTTGGGGATGTAACGGCCAATCTCGATAAGCATCTGGACTTTATCCAGCAAGCCAAAGCCCGGAAAGCTGACTTAATCGTATTCCCCGAACTCTCTCTAACTGGCTACGCCTTGCAGGATATCGTTGCCAGTGTCGCGCATCGCCCGGCGGATGACGATCCCGTTTTCAAGCCGCTTCTCAAAGCGAGTCAAGAGCTGGACCTGGTGGTGGGATTCGTGGACGAAGACTCGCGCCACCGCTTTTACATTGCCTCCGCCTATCTTTCCGGCGGACGCGTTCTCCATGTTCATCACAAAATCTATCTGCCCACCTACTCGCTCTTTGATGAAGGCCGCTTCTTCAGCCGCGGCAATTCGGCTCGTTCGTTTGACACTCGTTTTGGCCGGGTCGGGATGTTGATCTGTGAAGACTTCTGGCATGCATCCACGCCGTATCTACTGTGGCTCGACGGCGCAGATTTGTTACTCTTCTCGTCTGCTTCGCCAGGACGCGGCTTGAAAGAACACGATAAACTCGAATCGGCGCATTGGGTGGAGAATGTCAATCAATCCTATTCCAACTTCTTTACCAGCTTCGTAGCCCACAGCAATCGCGTTGGCTATGAGGATGGCTTGAACTTCTGGGGTGGGGCGACGGTCTACGACCCGAATGGCGACCGCATCGCACACGGTCCATATTTTGAAGAGGCCCTAACCATAGCGACACTTGATCTAAATCAAGTCCGCCGCACGCGCTCACGCCTGCCGCTTCTGCGCGACGAACGAACGGAATTTGTCAAAAACGAACTTGATCGCATCTTATCCAAATGACCATTGACCTGACCATCAACACTGACCTTGCCCGCAAAATCCTGACTGGTTTTCTAAAGACAGAGATCAATCGTGCCGGCTTTACGCGGGCCGTGA
>JAMDBC010000094.1:2604-5259 GCA_023484185.1 Chloroflexota bacterium
GCGGACTCGATTCGGCGGTTTCCTGTGCGCTGGCTGTCGAAGCATTGGGCGCGGAAAACGTCCTGGCTTTGCGTCTGCCTTACCGCTTGTCGTCTCCTGATTCGTTGGAACATGCTCAATTGATGATCGACCAGTTCAAGGTCCAAAGTGAGACGATAGAGATCACCGAAATGGTCGATCCATTAATTAAGTCTGATCCGAATATGTCAAAGACGCGCAAAGGCAACATCATGGCGCGTATGCGCATGATCTTCTTGTATGATCGGACGGAAATATTCAAAGGTCTCGCGATTGGCACCAGCAATAAGACTGAGATCTTGCTCGGATACACCACGTTGTGGGGCGACATGGCTTCCGCGCTGAATCCGATTGGCGATCTTTATAAAACGCAGGTGCGCGAATTGGCGCGTGCCTTGAAAATTCCGCGAGTGATCATCGACAAGCCCCCGTCCGCGGATTTGTGGGAAGGTCAAACCGATGAGGACGAATTGGGCTTTACTTATGAACACGTGGACGAACTGCTCTATTTGTTGGTGGACGAAAGATATACTCCACAAGATTGCATCGACGCCGGTTTTGACGAGGCCTTTATTTGTCAAGTGACCGCGCGTATACAGCGCAACCAATTCAAACGCATCATGCCGCTGATAGCAAAGTTGAGCAATCGCACGGTTGGCTACGATTTCCTTTATCTGCGTGACTGGGGAACATAGTCCCGGAAGAACATTCGCAAACTGTGCAATGTAATGCGGTCAGGCTGGCAATCCAGGTAGGTTAATTCGCGGGAGGTGAATATTATTTCGCCTCCTATTTGTGTTCTTGAAAGGAATTATTTGGAAAATGCTTCATATCCCGCCAGCTCTGAAACATCGCCGATACTTTTATCTATGGCTCGGACAGTTGATCTCTATAGCCGGAACACAAATGCAGATTTGGGCCATCTTCTGGCATATCCGCACGCTGACCGACCAACCGATCGCGATCGGAGGGGTGGGGCTGGCGCGTATTCTGCCGGTGATCCTGTTCTCGCTGGTGAGCGGCGCGGTAGCGGATTCTTATAATCGCCGCACCATCATTTTCATCACACAATCATTGGCAGGGATTCTTGCGCTTGTGCTGGGATTGTTGACCCAGTTCGAGCACATCACGATCTGGTACATCTATCTATTGACCGCGCTTCAGGCGGTTGTGGTTGCGTTCGATAGTCCGGCGCGGGCAGCGTTAATTCCAAACCTGGTCCCGCCAAAGGACTTGGCGAATGCCTTCAGCCTGAACTCCATCGCCTTTCAGGCGGGCGCTGTGATAGGTCCGGCTCTGTCGGGATTGATAATCGCCACCGGCGGGCAAGCGGCTGTTTATTACGTAAACGCCATCTCGTACGTGGCTGTACTGATCGCACTTTTCCTCATTGGCGACGTGCCGCAAAAAATCGACCATCTGGTCGGCGGCGTGAATTTATCATCCATCAAGGATGGCATTCGCTTTATTGTCAGAAAGCCGATCATTCTTTCCACCATGCTGTTGGATTTTGTAGCGACCTTCTTCGCCTCAGCCAACACTCTGATGCCGTTCGTCGCTCAAGATATCCTGCATGTGGGTGTCGTTGCGTACGGCTGGCTATCCGCGGCGCAATCGGCCGGGGCTGTGCTTGCGGCAGTTATTGTTTCGCAAGTCCATCAGCTGCGGCGGCAAGGCCCGCTTTTTTTGGGGGCGGTGGTGGTCTTCGGGGTGGCAACCGTCATTTTTGGCCTCTCCACCTCCTTTGTCCTGGCATGGTGCGCCCTGGCTGTGACCGGCGCGGCGGACTCGGTTAGCACCATCATCCGCAACACGATCCGCCAGTTGCAGACGCCGGACGAGATGCGCGGGCGCATGACCAGCGTTAATCAAATTTTCTTTCAGGGCGGGCCGCAGCTGGGCGAAATGGAGGCCGGTCTGGTGGCGCAGTTGTTCGGCGCGCCGTTTGCGATCATCAGCGGCGGGATCGGCTGTATTTTGGGGATGCTCTTGATCATGTTCAAGTGGCCCCAAATAGCGGTTTTTAATGGCGATGAACCAAATGCCCTCGTCTCATCCGCTGACTAGCGCTCGGTTTCCCTGCCGCTAGTCATTCTTTATATCTCTCAATCTACCGCCAACGCGCCCTCACCCCGGCCCTCTCCCGATGTAAGCGGGGACTCATCTGGTCCTTCCACGCCATACTGCACCTCCAACTGGTGACGGAATTGCTGCGTGTACAAGCTATAGTAATGCCCGCGCACTCTCAGTAGTTCGGCGTGTGTGCCTTGCTCGGCAATGCGCCCATTCTCGATCACGACGATCCTGTCCGCGCGGCGGATGGTGCTCAAGCGGTGCGCGATCACGAACGACGTGCGGCCTTTCATCAGGGCTTCCATGCCTTTTTGGATCAAGGCTTCGGTCAGCGTATCCACCGATGAAGTGGCTTCGTCCATGATGAACAACTCGGGCCGCGCCAGCACCGCGCGCGCCAGCGAGATCAATTGCTTCTGTCCGACCGAGAGCAGGTTACCGCCTTCGCCCACGTTCTGGTCATAGCCTTTTTCGAGCGTCAGAATGAAATCATGCGCGCCGGCGATTCTTGCGGCTTCTTCCACGTCCGCGTCGCTGGCCTTCAACTGACCGTAGCGGATATTC
>JAMDBC010000133.1 GCA_023484185.1 Chloroflexota bacterium
ACGGAGCATGGCGAACACTTAAGGTACAATCCCAACCACAGCGCTTTTCTCTCTCCTCGCTGTGCGGCATGCTCCGGATTCAGTGTGCGATTTGACCGGATTAAGCAATGACCATATTCGAAATAATATACAGGATTTGTTCGTATTCGTTGATTTCGAGAACAGGTTCTGCTTTATATGGGGCAGAGGTAGCTGACAGAAGCGAATTGATTTTCTTGCGGGTGACAGGGGCAGTGTATGTTGTTGGGGCCCCTTCCCTTTTTCTCAGTGGGAGACCTAAGGATGCGACTAATCCTTGATCATTCAAGATCTTAAGTCGCCTCGAATCCAAACGCTGGCGAATCTTTTGTGTTAATTGTTCATTGAACTGATTGACATCTTTTTCTGTCCAGCTAAGATGTTGCTTTAGGTTGTAAAAATCACTATCGAAAGATGATTTGACAGCTTCTGCATTATGATCAAGTCTATCGTAAAAGAATTGGATTTCAGTTTTAGTGACTACTGCTCTTGGTGGATTGTAATTGACAGTTGATGCACGACAATAGAGAAGGTTTTTGTCCCCTACATATGGTACAAAAAAGGTAATTCGAGTGCCATCGAGATAGAACGGCCCCGATCTATCATAGATTATCCTTGATTGATCACGACTCACGTCTACCTTTGCTTCTGCTTGGTCAACAGATATTTGATCTGAAAGAAGGGTTATGAGCTCGACTCTGTATTCACTATCAAAATAATCTGCCAAATCTTCCAGGCTTGTATTGAGAAGGCGATTTGGGTCAAACGACTCAATCGCTTGTATAGTTTTATGCTCTTGGTTTTGTAGAACGGCAGATAAATCATAGCTGGCAAATAGCAATTCTGCTTGACTCATATATTTTTCTCCACTTCCTTCACGCGGACCTCGCCCCTTATCAACTTCGGCAGCAGACTATCCCGCAGACTCGTTAACCTATATCCAAGCGTGATGTCATTGCCAAAGAGAATGGAATAGCCCAGATTGCGCCGACTTTCAAACGCAGTTACTTCGAGGATTGATTCGGTGAGGCTGGCTATAAATTGTTGCATGCGGCAATTATTTGATCTGCCTCGACATCGGAAAGTGGAACATCTTGTGGTGAGAATTGTCCGCCACAATGTCTAAGAAACCTTGAAGGTGATTGACGGCTGTTTTGTCCGTTTATGAATCGATACTGACCGTGCGAAAGTATGCAAGCAGCTTTTGCTCGTGTTATAGACACATATAACATTCTGGCAGCTTCAAGAACTAAGCCATTGTATGGGATTCTTTTTTGCCCTGGCAACACATCTTCTTCTAGTCCAGGAATAAAAACTACTTTAGCACTCAGACCCTTGGCACCATGAAAGGTCATTATCCTTATACTTGGTTGCGTCATAGCATTATTGGGAAGAGCGATTCCAAGTCTGGTGTATACGTTATTTAGTAGAGTCAAAGTTTGTTCGAAATTGTCTGTCCAAAGAAAATCTCGCATCTCCTCCAAAGTCATGTCTACAGGCAGATTGGCAATTTGATTGTGCCAGTTTTGAAGTTCATTTGCGCCGAATGACCCAAGAATAATAGCATCTAGTTCGTTTGACCTAGCTTGTAATGTGTCTGTCGGTAACCAGTTAACTATCACGCCGCATATATTTCTTGCATTGTTGAGCGCCGATAACGCTCTGCCACCAAAAATTCCATTTGGTAACGGGTTATAAAATAGATCCTTGAAGTTCAGATTGTTAGCCGAAATAATTTCCGAGATTTGATTGCAAGTACGCGCTCCCATATTAGGATATTCACCAAGAATCAAACGGTGAGCAAGATAATCATCCGAATTGCAGACAACTCTGAATAACCCCAAAATAAACCTGCCAAGGCGTGTCTCTGTAAATACTTCGGAACGCGGTGAGATGTAAGGTAAATTTAGCGCGTCTAGTTCTTGAGTAATTACTTCTAGTTGAGTTGTTGTGTTACTCAATAAAACCATTATTTCGTTTGGGAGAAGACCTCGTTGAATTAGTGAATTACACGAAGCTGCTAAATTCCTTGCTTCTCTTGTGCTACTACGAAAACTCCATCTGTGAACAATACCCATCTCTGGGGGAACGGCATTTTGATACAAAGATGCAGTCTGTTTGGGTAATCTGTTGGGCTCTGCATAAGCCGCTATAAGGGTTTGTGCAGCAGTCAATATCGCTGGAGTGCAACGAAAACAATCTACAATTTCATGACTACTCGCGTTCGGAAATCTCTGGTGAAAAAGCTGTATTCCTTGAGGAGACGCAAAGCGAAAAGAATATATACTTTGATCATCATCCCCAGCGACCATTGTATTGACGCCCTGATTTATCATCAAATCAATAAATTCCAAATCAATTGGATTGAGATCTTGATATTCATCAACAATTAAATGATTGATTCCTAGAATAGCTACAGGGTCGAATAATCCAGCTCTCATTTGTTCTACACACTGCCTGACGATTTCGCCAGGAAGAACACAAGAATATATTTGTGCTCGCGAGGTGTGAAAGTTTCTGTAATCGTTTCTCTCAGCTTGGGAAATTGGCGGAGTTGGTTGTATTACGCCAGGAGGCACCCATTGTCCAGTTCCACAAAAGGCTTCATAGTCACGCCTAATCTCACCACATCGACCAGGGGTATAGCCTTGCCCTCCGTTGTTTCTCCGAGCAGTGACTGAAAATTCTTGGTCAAAAATGTTCTTAACCTCCCAATCGTCAAGAATTGTTGGAGATGCTGGATATGTAAGCAGCCTTGCTGAACGTAAAGCTCTTAGTGCCAAGGAATGCAATGTTGAGACACTTACCTCTTCGGGGTTTGGATGTCCTTGTCTTCGACAATGATCATGAACTCTCTCTTTTAGATCGAGCGAACTTGCCCTAGTAAAGGAGATTACGAAAATCGTTTCAGGTGGAACGCCATTCTGGAGTAACCAACTTACCCTTTCCTGAATGGTGAATGATTTGCCGGTGCCTGGACCGGCAATTAAGCGAATGGGGAAATTAGGTTCATGTGCAACATTGTTTTGGTTAGCGGTTGCCAGGTCTTTTTGTTGTTGTGTTATTGGCATTGACTTTTCTCCATTACCCAAATGATCAAATTTCAACTCGAACTTCACCTCTCATCAACTTCGGCAACAGACTATCCCGGAGACTCCCCAGCGTGCGCGATTCCAAATTATTGATGATGATCTTATCCAACAAAGGCGACATGACCTTGTCCATCTCTTTTAATTCTTGATCGCTTGGAACAAGAACCTTTGCCGCTTTCAGATGATGACGTTGAATATGTCCCATTGTAGTTGCTTTGCCCGCCGCAATCTCTTGAAATTCGGGCAAATGATATTTTGTCCAAAAGTAATAGAACCACTTAGGATATTTTTCAGATGTCACTTTGAACAAATGTTGATTGAGTGCGCCTTTACCACCACCCCAGATAACCACCTCTAAGCTTCCTGACCATGAAAACAAAATATCTCCATCTTCAATGATATATTCAGTCGGGATGTTTATGTTGGCTTTATCTGCTCCTACGGTATCATTTTTTCGGAGTTGAGAGATTTTGATAACTGGTAAAAAATCGTTTTTAGATGGTGGGAATTTTTGCAATGCTAACCCGTTTAGAAAACCAGCAATTTCATCTAAAGATTTTTCTTGCCAAGTTATCGCTTCCTCGCTCACTACGAACCACTGACGAAACACCGCCCGCGCCATAGACTCAAGTGTGGCATTCATGCGGCAGTTGACTTCGATCTTGTCGTCCAGCGCGCCGAGAATCCCTGCAATGGCGCGTTGTTCGGGGAGAGGAGGTATCTCGCAATCAAGATTTGCCAGTTGTTCGCGAGACACATTTGGAAATGTTGATCCTGTAGCGCTTGCAAGTAATTTGTCTAAATGTAAATCAATTAATGCCTTTAGAAAATATCGATATTCTGAGCCAGAGCGATGGCGCATGGCGGCTATGCCACGACCAATCGCATACTTTTGGTCAGCCCAATTCATACTTCCCGTGGTTGATCCTCTAACGCAAAATAAAATATCGTTAGGAACAGAGAATTTCCTTGCATCGGTTGTAAATTGAACAGGCGTGGGGTGATAATCGCCAAATTCAGTTGGACCATTTAGCAGTGGTGTTCCAATTCCTTCATGGTTGCAAGTTTCACCCAGAGGAGATTGTCCCATCTCGATTATTGCGAGTTCTTCTAACTTTCCTTTTTTCCAATCACTATTCATAATCAAGTTTCTGTAAATTCTCGCGAATGATTTTTTCGAGCTTCAAGCTCTCACTAAATTGACCTTCTAGTACTTTAGTTAAACGTTCAATCTTTTCATCAAAAGGCTTCGCCATCTTCTTCGAGTTCCGCCGCGCCTACATACCGCCCAGGCGTGAGCACGTAACCTTGTTCTTGAATTTCTTTCAACGTGGCTGATTTGCAAAACCCCGCCATGTCCACGTAGGGGCGACGCATTGCGTCGCCCCTACTGCCACCACTGCCACCACCCACGTCGCCCATACCATGCGATTTCCACGCATGATAGGTGTCTGCAATCTTCGCAATATCTTCTTCGGTCAAGTCGCGATGGACACGATCAATCAACACGCCCATCTTGCGCGCATCAATAAACAACGTCTCCCCGCGTCTGTCGCGTCCGTAAGGGCGACCCATTGGGTCGCCCCTACCTGCGCCAATCTTGTCGCGGGTCAAAAACCACAAACACACAGGAATCGGTGTTGAGAAGAACAACTGACCAGGCAAAGACACCATGCAATCCACCATGTCCGCCTCGATCAGCGCCTTGCGGATTTCGCCCTCGCCCGACGTGTTCGACGACATGCTCCCATTCGCCAGCACGAATCCCGCCGTACCATTCGGCGCCAAGTGATGGACAAAGTGTTGCACCCACGCATAGTTGGCATTGCCCACAGGCGGCGCGCCGTACTTCCAACGTTTATCCTCGCGCAATCTGTCCCCGCCCCAATCGCTCATGTTGAATGGCGGGTTGGCGAGAATGAAATCCGCTTTCAGGTCGGGATGTAAATCCCTGTGGAATGAATCCGCATTCTCCTTGCCGAGGTCGCTGGTGATGCCGCGAATGGCAAGGTTCATCTTGGCAAGTTTCCAGGTGGTCGGGTTGCTTTCCTGTCCATACACGGCGATGTCAT
>JAMDBC010000026.1 GCA_023484185.1 Chloroflexota bacterium
TCTGGTGGCGGTTTCCACCGAGTGCCGTCCGATCATTGGAATGTGCAAGTGCATCGTTTCAGATTTGTAGTGTAAACGGAAGCGAATGCCGTTCAGGCCAAGACCTTCGACGCCATCGGCCCACAAGTCGGCTTCATGAGAAAGTCCGTAAAAGAAAACGCGGGCTTTTGTTTTTTCTTCCATGTGACGCACGAATGGGTCGTCAAAATTCAAAATGGCCGTACCTTCCGGCGCGGCAGGTAAACTTTGCACCAGTTCGGATTTTCCGCGCGCGATAGCCTCCTGCGAACCGGCGCGTTCGGCATGGACTGTGCCGATGTTGGTAACGACGCCGACTTGCGGCTGGGCGATATCGCACAGAAAGGCGATCTCGCCGGGGACATAGAATCCCATTTCGAGCACGGCTCGTTCGTATCCGGACCCAAGGCGGAGGATCGTTAAAGGGAGTCCGATCTCGTTGTTGAGATTTCCCGGACTCTTGAGCGTGCGATAACGTTCATTCAGAACCTGGGCGATGACCTCTTTCGTGGTGGACTTGCCAACACTGCCGGTGATGCCAATCACGCGCAGATCGAGTTTGCGGCGCCAGAAGCGCGCGATCTGTTGCAGGGCCGAGAGTGTGTTGTCCAGGCGCAGACAGAGGGGAGGCGTTAGGTCGGGAGAGTCGGTTTGTAAACCGCCGCGTAAGTCAAGGGTCCGGTACGAGGCGCTCATATCGCGCTGGGTTAAAGTAAAAGATGCCCCGCGCCGAAATGCGTCCGCGATAAAGTCATGACCGTCCACGTTTTCACCGGGGAGCGCGACGAACAGCGAGCCGGGAATGACCTGGCGCGAATCAATGGCTGCCTCGGTGATGACCGCGGCGGCATCAATTCGAACATTGGTAAGCGCTTCGATTGCGTCTGCAAGTGTGAGCATTATGGTTTCACGTTCGCGATCTGATTCCGAATATTGTCGGGCGGGATGTTGAGAATGAGCACAGCCTTCTGCGCCACCTGCGCAAAAGTCGGGGCGGCGGTGTCTGAACCCCAGATGGAAGCAGATGGTTTTTCGAGCCAGACGTAGATCATGAACCTGGGATCATCCACCGGGCCCCAGCCGATAAAGGACGCGTTTGTGTAGGTACTGTCGTAACCAAACTGAGTTGGGATCTGGGCCGTACCGGTCTTTCCGGCAATGCGATAACCGGGCAGCAATGCTCCGGAGGCCTCGTTCTCAAGCGAGACCGCCAGCATTTGATTAAGCGTGTGGGCAGTATTGACTGTGATGGGTGAACCGGCATACTGTGCCGAGACATTGTATTGCCTTCCGTCGCGCAGCATGGCGTATAACACATGCGGCGCGACCATTCGGCCGTCGTTGGCTACGGACGAGGCGGCCATCATCAGTTGGATGGGTGTGACCGACACACCCTGACCGAAGGCGTTGGTGGCGAGATCAACGGGATACCAATCGCCATCGCCCGGGACCTTGAGGCGGCCCGCTGCTTCCCCGGCCAGGTCAACACCCGTGAGGTGGCCGAGACCAAAGCGGTTCATGTAACCGTAAAAAGTCTGCGCGCCCATTTTGCCTGAGATCGTAGCCATGCAGATGTTGAGTGAATGTTGGAGACAGCCAACCATATCCTGTATGCCCCAGGCTTTCAGATTCCAGTTGCGGATGGTCGCTCCGCCGACCAAAAGGGAGCCGGTATCCAGGTAAGAGGTGGAGGGAACAACTGTGCCGCTATCGAGGGCGGCGGCCATGGTTAGAACCTTGATGACCGAACCGGGTTCGTAAGGCAGGGATATGGCGCGATCATACTCACTGGCATTTTGGAAGATAGTCGTGTAGTTCCAGAACTGATTGATGTCCATACGCGGGGAGGAGGCAAGCGCCAAAATCTCGCCCGTGCGCGGGTTCATAACCACGATGGCGCCGTGTTGCGCGCCGTATTTGGTCAGCGATTGATCAAGGATTTGTTCGGTCGCAGCCTGCAGGTCGCGGTTGATGGTCAGGATGAGCGTTGTGCCATTGGGAACGCGCGGGATGTCCACAGCTTTGCTGGGGTCCATTGGGACCAGGACGTTGACTTTGTTGCCTGCCAGCAGATCATTATACTTTTCTTCCACACCGAAGTAGCCGCGGCCCTCACGAGTGACGAAGCCCAGCACGTTCGAAGCCAGCTCACCTTCGGGGTAGCTTCGCTGTGGATGGGCGCGAAATCCCAACCCGGCCAGACTGCTGGCATGGCCGGATGCAAACGCCTGCGCATCGGTAGCGGTCTTAAATTGCTGTAACGCCGCCGCCTTGTCCGAGTCTACGAAGTCGGCCAGGACAAGAGTCTGCACGCCTTCGGGAGGATTCATCATTTGGCTGTAAAGGGTATCGGGATTTAATCCAAGCTGAACGCCCATTGTCAGAGCAATGGCATGTTTATCCGGCGCGTTTTTTAGGTCTACGCTGATCTCGTAGACAGTCTTGTTGCCTGCCAGCAAATGTCCATTGCGGTCATAGATCTCGCCGCGGTCAGGATAATACGTTTCTGTTACGTTGGCTTGAGAGGCGGTCTGTTTGCGAAACGTGGCCGCCTCCGGGCTGTTTTGAATGCGGATGATTTGCAGAATAATAGAGACCCCAATTAAGCCCAGAAGCCCGGCTAAGACGAACGACCGCCAGGCATATTCCTGTCTCATTGCGCGACTCCGATCATGCTGGTGGTTGGGGTTGTACGCAGGCGTTGGTTGAGCCACTCGATCAGTGACTGGGTATATTCGGGCGGCTGGCTTGGCGTGGCAGGTTTTAGCGCAGGTGCTACGGCCAAAATCGCGGGCTTCGGTGCGGCGTAACCAGGGACGATAATATATTCCATCTGATTCGGTTCGACGGGTTGGTAGCCTAAAGCCAGGGCGCGCTGTTCCATGGTGTAGGTGGAGGTTATTTCGGCCAGTTTGTTTTGCAGGTCCGCGTTGGTGTGTTGGATGACGGTCAACTGGGCGGTCATATCTTGAATATTGCGGCCTTGTATGCCCGCTTGCGATGTGATGTCGAGATATAAGGCCGCGACCAGGGCGAGTCCAAAGATGCCGAGCAGAAAAGCGCCGATCCATTGCATTTGGATCCGCCAGGGAGCCTGCTTGTAAGCGTGGATGAAATTATCGACTGTGTAATTTACGTTTTGCATATCAGACTCACTTATAATTTTTCAACAACTCTTAACTTTGCACTGCGCGCCCGTGGGTTTTCCTTGATCTCTTCCTCATCGGGCATGATCGGTTTTCGATTGATCTCTTTCAGCGTTGCCTTGCATTCCACTTTATAAATTTGTTCGTAAGGCGGATTAACCAAATCTTTGGCTTGCTCACGGAAAAAATCCTTGACGATGCGGTCTTCCAGCGAGTGGAAGGAAATCACTGCCAGCCTCCCGCCTCGACGCAAAGCGGACACCGCTTTCGGGAGCGCGTTCTCGACTGTTGCCAATTCATCGTTGACCGCGATGCGCAGCGCCTGAAACGTGCGTGTGGCGGGATGAACCCGGCTGTGTTCTGGGTAGGCTCGCTTGACGATCTCGGTCAGTTGCGTTGTTGTCCTCAGCGGCCTGGCTTTGATGATCTCGCGGACGATCCTTCTTGCGCGCGGTTCCTCTCCATATTTGAAGAGCAGGTCGGCGAGGTCCGCTTCGGGCAGGGTATTGACCAGTTGCGCGGCGGTCAGCCCAAAGTCACGATTGAAGCGCATGTCGAGCGGGGCGTCGTGCGTGAACGAGAATCCGCGTTCGGGCGTGTCCAATTGCATCGAAGACAATCCGAGGTCGAGCAGGATGCCGTCCACCGCATCCCAGCCGATTTCGCGCATCACATCCAAAAGAGAATCGTAGGAGGCCTGGGCCAGATGCGCTCGCTCACCGAAAGGAGCCAAGTTCTCTCGGGCGAGCGCCAGTGCCTGAGTATCTACATCCAGACCGAGCAGACGACCGTCTGGCGCACAGGCCTCCAGAATTCCGCGGGCATGACCGCCCGCTCCCAAAGTTCCGTCCACATACTTTCCCGGGCTTTTGGGTTGCAATGCGTGTATAATTTCTTTGTAAAGTACAGGTTTGTGCGGCGTGTTCATGGCCGCATCAGCCAGGTTTCTGGCCGGATAAATTCAATGTAGAGAAGCGCTGGTTATTGGCTTCCGTGTTTTGGATCTGGGCCATCTGTTCATTCCAAGCCGAAGGCATCCAGATCTCGAAGTACTCTCCCTGACCAGCCACGATGGCTTCGTTCTCGATGCCCGCGAATTGACGCAGAAGCTGCGGTACGAGGATGCGCCCGACCTTATCCACTTCAACCGGAAAAGCGTTTGAAAAAATCAAGCGGCGCAAGAGGCGTGCGGTTGGGTCGGCCAGGTTCATGGCATTGACGCGTTCATAAACCTGTTGGAAGTAGCCATTGGCCATGACCATCAGACAGCGATCAAAGCCTTGAGTGATGAAGGCGCCGCCTTCCAACAATTCGCGGAAGCGCGCCGGAACCATCAGGCGGCCCTTTTCATCGAGCGAATGTTGGAACTGGCCTAAGAACATTAGTTCTACTTCTCCTTTAATGCGGCGAACGCCGGGCATCCGGCGTCCTCCATTTTCTACCACTCTTTCCCACATTATACAACTTTGTGCGGAGAAATCAAGTATTTTTGATTGTAATTTTCAATCCTGATAGGACCTGTTTCTCATCCATGCCAGCAGTCTTTCCCACCTTTTCCCTGCTCGAATCAACCAACTGGCGCGATTATGAATTGCTCGATAGCGGCGATGGATCAAAGCTCGAACGATTCGGGCCCTATATTTTTTCACGACCCGAAGTGCAGGCCATGTGGAAACGAGCCCTGCCCGAAAAAGATTGGGCCGCGGCACACGCCACATTTCATCCGACCGCTGAAGAAAGCGGCGGGCATTGGGTTTGGAAAAAAGCATCCGAAGAAAAATGGAAGATGAAATATTCCCTGCCGGGGATTCAAAGCGACTTAAAGTTTTGGGCGATGACCACGCCCGGACGTCATCTGGGCATTTTCCCCGAAGTCGCTGCACACTGGGACTTTATGGCGGACGCCGTTCAAAGTTAAGAG
>JAMDBC010000057.1 GCA_023484185.1 Chloroflexota bacterium
TGGAAAGTCGGAACGTTCAAACCTACTAACTTGTGAACGTTCCAACTAAATTTATGAAAATCCTTTATTTCTCCAAAGATTACACGCCTCATGACCATCGTTTCCTCTCCGCCTTATCGGAAACGGAGCATGAAATCTATTATTTAAAGCTGGAAAAAAACCTGCGTCAGGTCGAGGATCGTCCCGTGCCGTCAAATATCCAGCAGATTCTTTGGGTGGGCGGACAGAGTCGATTCCGCTGGCATGTTGTTCCGCGTCTCGTGCTGGATTTGAAGCGCATCATCCGCGCGATTAAACCCGATCTTATCCACGCCGGCCCGATCCAAACGTGCGCCTTTCTCAGCGTGCTGACAGGTTTTCGTCCGATCCTGACCATGTCGTGGGGATTTGACTTGTTGGAGGATGTCAACAAGAATTCATGGATGAAGCGTATTACGCATTACGTATTACGCAATACCACGTACTTCACCAGTGACGCGAACGTCACACGTGACAAGGCCGTCGAGTATGGAATGAATCCGGAGCGGACGGTTGTCTTTCCATGGGGCGTGGATTTAAAGCGCTTTAGCCCTGTGCGGTTAACAGTTAGCAAAAAAACATTAGCTACGAAAAATCGCAAATCGCAAATCGTAAATCGTAAATCGTTCACGCTTTTTTGCAACCGTTCCTGGGAAACGCGCTACGGCGTGGACGTCCTTGCAAAAGCGTTTGTCAAAGTGGCGGGACAGCGGGATGATGTAAACTTGCTCCTGCTCGGAGGCGGTTCGCAAAGCAACGCCATTCGCAATATCCTGTTGAACGGCGGCGTGCTCGATCGTGTACAATTCGGCGGACAGGTTTCGCAGACCGACCTGCCGCGCTGGTATGATATGGCAGATATTTACATCTCGCCTTCGCACGTGGACGGCTCGTCCGTTTCGCTGATGGAAGCTCTCGCTTGCGGCCTGCCCGCGCTCGTCTCGGACATTCCCGCCAACAAGGAGTGGGTGCGAGAAGGCGTCAATGGCTGGCTCTTTCCCGATGGCGAAGCAGACACATTGGCGGCGAAAATTTTAACGGTCATCGCCCAAAGAAATAAACTGCCCGATATTGGCCGCGCCGCTCGCAGGTCCGCGCAGGAACGGGCTGATTGGAAAAAGAATTTTGCAAAGTTGCTGGAGGCCTACGAGCAAACCATCCAACTTTATAGGAGATCCAAATGATCATCACTTTAATTCTCACAGTCGCTGTCACAATCGCGGCCGTCGTATTCTCGCTGGAGAATGTGACCATCATCCACATCACGTTCTTCGGCTATCCAGTCGATGGCTCAGCCGGTTTATTCATATTGATTGCGCTGGGCGTTGGCGTTTTGCTCGGCGTGCTATTGATGCTCCCGCCGCTGATCGGAAATAGTTGGGCCTTGATGCGCCATAAACGCAAGCTGGCCGATCTTGAACAGGACACATTAAAGAAGACCGAGCAGAATCAAGAATAATGCCGCGCGTCGTTGCCATCATTCAGGGACGCATGAGCTCGTCCCGCCTGCCCGGAAAAATTTTGGCGGACATCGCGGGACGGCCTATGCTTCAACGCGTCTTTATTCGGACCTCGCGGGCGGCCGCCGTTACCGAAACCATTTTCGCCACGACGACTGATCCCTCCGACGACCGCGTGGCCGAATACTGCGACTTCAGCGGAATCCCGTTCACGCGCGGCAGTCTATACGACGTGTTAGATCGTTATTATCAAGCCGCGAATGGCGCCAGGGCCGAAGTGGTCATACGAATTACCGCCGATTGTCCGGTCATTGACCCGGCGTTGATTGACGATGTTGTCAATACTTTGCTCGATGATGAATACGATTTTGTTTGCAATCGCCTTCCGCCTCCGTGGCATCGGACGTATCCAATCGGTTTAGATGTAGAAGCCTGCACGTTTAGAGTTTTGGCGAAAGCATGGAAGGAAGCCAAAGAGCTGCAGCACCGCGAACATGCCATGCCATATTTTTACGAAGGCGTCGAACTGACAACTGTCAACCGCCAACTGCAAACTGGTATCTCTCCGCGTGGCTTCAAAGTCGCTTTGCTGAATCACACCACAGACTTCGGCGATTATCGCTGGACAGTGGATACTCCTGAAGACTTGGAATTCATGCGGCAGGTTTATAGTCGCTTCGATGGCCGCGATGATTTTTCGTGGAAGGAAGTTCTCGATTTAGTTCACGACGAACCCAAACTGATGGACATCAACGCGGGTGTGCAACACAAGACTCTCAAGGATATTGATAAAAGAGCGTTGAAACGTTAGAAAGTTGGAAGGTTTACAAGTTCAGACGTTTCAACGTTCCAACCTGCAAACTTGCAAACAATGATCATGCCATTAATCACACTTTTTTCCGCCCCCAAATCCTTCACCAATCTGCACATTGCGATGATTCAACGCAACGCGATCAAATCATGGACTCTCCTGCCCGATGTCGAAGTGATTCTGCTCGGCCAAGAGGCAGGACTCGCGCAAGCCGCCAAAGAATTGGGCGTGAAGCATCTGCCCAATGTAGTACGCAACTCGAACGGCACACCGTTGATCTCATCCATGTTCGACCTTGCCCGCAAAAATAGCAGCGGTGAATTGCTGTGCATCATCAATGCGGACATGATCCTTTTTTCTGATTTTGTCGAGGCGGCGAAGGCCTGTAGATCACGCTTCAAACGTGACCTGCGCTTTGCCCTCCTCAGCCAGCGCTGGGATTTGGATGTGACTCAACCAATCAATTTCACCGAAGGCTGGGAAAACCGTCTACGGTCCGCCGTCCACGGTCAAGGTTCTTTGCATAAGCCCGCGGGCAGCGATTTTTTTCTCTTCCCCGAATCCTGCTATACAAACATCCCCGATTTCACCATTGGCCGCGGCGGCTGGGACAACTGGATGATCTACAAAGCCCGTCAGGAAGAGTATCCTGTGATCGACGGTACGCCTTCCCTCATGATCGTGCATCAAAACCATGATTACAGTCACTTGCCTGACGGACAACCCCACTATGCGCTCCCTGAAACTGACGAGAATATCCGGCTGGCAGGCGGACATGCGGCCATTCGTTATACCATTTTGGATGCTACCCATCGTTTGACCGCAGATGGTAAACTCGCCCGTCCGGCCATGACCCGTTTGCATTTTTTACGCGGCGTGGAATTATTCCTGCGCGCCATTTTCTTTTTCCTGCCCGAAGATATGATCGAGGAAGTTGCCCGCCCGAAGAGATGGAAGAAGAGAATTCGAAAACTTTTCGGAAATCGGAAATCGTGAATTGGGAATTGGAAATTGGAAATCGTATGTTCGCCGAACCGATTCCCCGAATTATGAATCCCGACACCCGAACTTGAAACTTGAGACTTGGAACTTAATATGCGTAAAGGCCAAAACCCCGCCAAGTTCGTCAAAGACGTGGCCCGCCCCGAGCGGATCACGGTCGCGCTGCTCAACTACATCCCTTTCCTGAGCGGATTCTACGCTGAGACCCTCGACGTGCTAAAAATCTCGCTCGAATCCATGCGTAAGGACGCGGGCTTGCCGTTCGACCTGATGGTCTTCGACAACGGCTCCTGCCATGAAGTGCGCGACTTCCTCGTGAAGGAAAAGGAAGAAGGACGAATCCAATATTTGATTCTCTCCGAGAAAAACATGGGCAAGGGCGGCGCATGGAATATAATGCTGACCGGCGCGCCTGGTGAGATCATTGCATACACAGACAGTGACGTTTTATTCTCCCCGAACTGGCTTTCGCGTTCAGTTGAAATTCTCGAAACCTTCCCCAACGTTGGCATGGTGACCGCGCGTCCCTTCCGCACGCCGTTTGAGTTTTACGAGTCGACTCTCAAATGGGCGCGGGAAAATGCCACGCTTGAAGACGGGCAATTCATCCCTTGGGAAACCTTTCTTGAATTCAATCTCTCGCTCGGGCAGACCGAAGAAGAGAATCGCAAAGTGTATGCAGAGACAAAAGATTGGAAAATAACCATGTCGTTGCGAGGAGGGCGTTCTTCCCGACGAAGCAACCTCCCATTAAACGAGGAGACTGCTTCGCAAAGTGCGCTCGCAGCGACATCTGATGATGAGAAAACCATTGTCGCATATGCAGGCGCGTCGCACTGGCAGTTCACCGCGTACAAATCCACGCTCCAGCAGTTCCTGCCCTTTGACATGGACAAGCCGATGGGACAAGTCCGCCAGTTGGACAAGCGCATGAACGATGCAGGCTTATTGCGACTGATGGTCTCCGACCCGCTGGCGATGAATATGTCCAACACGCTGGGATATTTGCGCGGGGAACTCAAAACGCAAAATAAAAAACGTAAAGTGAGTTTTGGTAAGCGTGTGCTGGAAGTTGGATTTATCAAGAAGATTTTATTGGCGGTGTATAACAAGATTTTCAGTTGGTATTATTCGTAGGGGTATAATTATTGCAAGAGGTTCGCTATGACTGACTTGGAACAAACCATCATGCTTGAAATATCCACCCTGCCCGAAACACGTCGTGCGGACGTGCTGGCGTTTATTCGCTATTTAAAGTTAAGCATTCCGATTGACCAGCAAGAACTTGAGGAAAGGTTTGACAAAGCCTTACAATCCATTCGCGCTCGCGCAAAGGAAATGAACATCACCGAAGCAGACATTGAAGCAGAAATCCGCGCGGTACGCGAAGGCAAATAATGCGCGTTGTTCTCGATACGAATGTTTTCATCTCCGCTGTTCTTGGCGGAAAGCTGGGCGTCATCGTTGATGAATGGAAGGCGGGAAAATTCACCCTCATTATCACCGACTCTATTGCGCGGCTTCAAGAAACTTGTTATCCGTTAGGTCTGCAACGATAACTTGTATCTCTTCCTGTGATGTGACGAACTCGGCGGTTTGCAAGAGATAATCGGTTGTGGCAAGGATTTCATCCTAGGGAATCTTGAATTTGGGGCGATTGATCACATCAAGGTATTCTCGCGCAATAGAGTCGGTGATAATGAGGGTGAATTTTCCCGCCTTCCATTCATCAACGATGACGCCCAGCTTTCCGCCAAGAACAGCGGAGATGAATATGTCC
>JAMDBC010000001.1 GCA_023484185.1 Chloroflexota bacterium
ATAAAACGTGGTTGACTTGCCAATAAAGCAAACAAGGGTGCAGGCGGTACGCGACGCACAAGATTGACAGCTGCATACAATTCCTGCGCATGGACGTGTCCTTGCGGTGTAAGTTTTGTCATCTCACGCATTACAGAAACCACCAGATCCTCAAACGAACGGTTCTTTGTCCACAGCGGATCAAGCGCCTTGAAATCGGGAACATAGATCGCCATACGGTCATTGAACTCGGCAGTAATGGCCTGCTTCAACATTGCGAACACCAACCCGCCATCGGCGCCAACGATCAAGGTCCGCACCCAGTCCTTTGATGAGTGCTGGGTCCTGGCTTCCAGGATAACCTCTCCGGGCTTTTGCCCGCGTCGCACCGAGACAAGACTTCCCGGTATGAGTTGAAGATTCTTATACCAGTTGCGCAGCCCAAATACATATCCATGCTCAAGCACGGCCCAGGCGGGCATCTTCAATCCGGATTTTCCATCCACGAACGTAAAGCGCACGCGCGGCGACTCAAGAGCAGTTGGGAATAGCAAACGTGTGCGAGCCGAAAGCGGCAAAGTCCCTGCGCGCAAGTGAGGATAGATCAAACTAATCGTTACTTCCTTCACTTCCTTGTGCTCGAAATCATGTATCTCGCTCAACTCATCGTCAAGCTGGGTCTCAAGCTTCAGCATGGCCTCCTCAAGCGCCGAGCGATCATGTTCGATCTTTGAATACTGCAAAGTTACTGGAACATTGCGCACGCCATCCGGTTCCAGGCGGCGTAAACACCACAGCACTTCACCCAATGGTCCGACTTCATCGAAACGATTGTCATTTTGCAAAGCATAATTCAAAGAGAACTCAGCCAGCTTCGGATTTATGCCCGCGGGAAAGTCAACAATTTTCAACAAGGCCGAAGTTGGTTGAGGCTCGCCCTGCGCCATATCCAGTGCAGCCTCAGCAAGATTGAGATGACCTTCATTGACATCGACCAACAATCCGCGCGGGAACCAGCGCCCCGCAATCTTTACCAGCCCTTCGTCTTTCGAGAATGCGGCCTCAAGTTTTTTTTCAATCTCGATTCCGTTTTCGCTCAGGATGCTCTCGACATTAAGGTTTTCTGCCTCGACCGCCGTGCCTCGTTCTTCATTCAAAACATGATTCAAAAGACCGGCCGCGAGCATCTTCTCTGAACCATCCGCCAGGGCAACTGTGATCACATCGAACTCGCCCGCCTCGGGATTGACACCCTGACGGGTGGCCGTTACCCGACCCTTCTTCCAATTGAAAGCCGGGAACACCAAATTATCACCCACATTGAATTTATCCCTGGGTAAAAATGTCTTTCCATCCGCCTGACGTTCCTTCGTGCGCGCCTCACGTTCGGACTTGACGCGTGCCTCAATGAATATCAATGCAAGATCCCCCGCGGTCAGCGGGGTCTCGATCTCAAATAAGTGCGTATGTAAAACTTCAACATCTTGTGATGTAATTTGAAGTATCTTCCAATAGTCTGATGATAGAGAAGAAATTCCAGCCATAGATTCCTTGTACTTTATAGTATTAATCAAATAAATTATACACTACCTTACATGTATATATTTGGTTTCGACCCGGCTCATTGGAAATTGCTGTGAAGCGGCGCCAAATGTAAGCCGGACTGGCGATCCGACTTACGCCGCGTTGACAAAATGATAAATAACACAGAACTCCAAGATGTGAAAATCTCGGAGTTGTGTGTTAGAGAAGGATAAGTGAAATTTAGAAAAATCTACCAGCCGAACTCATCGAACTTGATTCCATCCAAATGGTTCTGGATGGCCCGCCTGATATAAGGAATTGTATTTTGGGGCAAAGAGTCGATGGCCGCCCAGCGCAGGTCATCGCATTTATCTGGTTCATTATTGAATGGTTCGCGGGGCCAGCTCGTCACACGGACGAAGAAATCCACGCGCTCTTCACCGTCGAGACGGTGCATCACACTCGAGAAGATGAGATGCTCCGCTTCGATCTGGACCCCGATCTCTTCCTGCGCTTCGCGGGCGGCCGCGGCCATCACGGTTTCGTCCCCGTCTAAATGTCCGGCAGGGACACTGTACTCGCCATCCCGAAAACCGGTGTTGAATCGACGTATCAACAGGACTTGATCCTCGCGAAAGAAAAACAAATGCACTGTGGTTGGAAATGTTGCGCGCTGCCTGGTCATGCGAAATAGCTGTCCCAGATTCTTTTCTTGTCCGCTTCGGGGATGAAGGATGCTTCGAAGGCGTAGCGGTTGCAGGCGGCGATATCGTCCATACTCATGCCGAGAATTTCGTGAGCGATGCGGTATTCGTTGTTCAAGTTTGTTTCCAACACTTCAGGATCGTCGGAATTGATGGTCACGCGCACGCTGAGATCGAACAGTTTCTTGAGCGGATGTTCTTCGATCCTGCGCACGGAGTTGGTCAGATAATTGCTCCACGGGTTGACCTCCAGCGTGATGCCGCGCTCCTTGACCAGTTCGATGGCATTCATATCTTCGATGATATGAATGCCATGGCCGATGCGGTCTGGATTAACCATGTTGATGGTATCCATCACGTAGGAGGCGGGCGTATCTTCGCCGGAGTGGATCGTCACTTTGAGTCCTGCCTCTTTGGCCTTCATGATGGGTTTGACAAAGTCACGAATCGGATATGTGACTTCGCTGTCGGCCAGGTCAACGCCGATGAAATGTTGTTTGTTGCGAATAGCCCAGTCCACGGTCTTGACGCAGGATTTAGCTCCCATGCCGCGCGTGGTGATGGCGATATAGCCGATGGCCATGTCGAACTCGCGCTCGGCGCGTCGTTTGGCACGCAAGAGTCCCTCGAGGCAGGTGTCCCAATTCAAGTTGTGGCCGTGAAAGGCCCAGTCCGGTGAGAAGCGCACCTCAAAAAGCTTGATGTTCTGTCGAGCAGAGTCCTCGAACAGTTCCCAGGCGATGCGCTCGACAATGGCAGGCGAGGTGATGCTGTTTTGGAAAATGTCGAAGGCTTTCAGCACGGCGTGCAGGTCGCGCATCTGGTCATAAACCTTGACGGTTTTATCCAGCTCGCCGACCTCGTAGGAAGGCAGTTCCAAACCGTATTCTTTTGCAGAGTCGATAATGGTCTGCGTGCGGATGGAGCCTTCAAGGTGGATATGGATCTCAGTTTTTGGAAGGTCGTTGTAACGCGCATCGAAGTTTTTCATAAGCACCTGCCTGTGAGCAATGGGACTTCACCATTTTACCCTCTTGTTTCGCAACAGGCCGCCCGTAATTGACCAGGGAGTGTTCAAAAAACAACACACTCATATCGTTGCGAGGGTTGGTGGTTGAGCAGGGCGAGCGCTTTTCTTGCCCGTATCGAAACCCAGCCCGAAGCAATCCCCAACTTTACGGGAGATTGCTCACCTGTACTTGCGCCAGGTGCAAGTGTCGCCGCCAAGCCTGCACTGAGCATGTCGAAGTGAACGCGGCTCGCAACGACGTTGAAATTTATTTTTTGAACTTGGACACTTCCATTGGCCAACGATTTACTGAAATTAACCCATTTTTGCCGTTTGAAGTTCTCACTTTTGATGCTAGAATCATATCTTCTCAAAAAGAAGGGGGAAGTGGGGTGTTTTGGGCGGGCTTCGCCCGCCCAAAACACCCCACACCCCGCTTTATTGAAAAGATACCTAGAATCATACAAAGGTTCAGGCAAGGAGAAAAAATGGCAAAGAATTATGTCCAGAGTATGTTAGGCGAAAATGAACACATTATCCTGGTCAATTGTCAGCACTGGTTCGTACTCTTCAGCGCGATCGTGGCGGAAATTACCATCACCCTGCTGTTGATCGCAGCCGTCAGTGTGGCGACCTTTTTCTTTCCACTGGCGGCTTTTGGCTTTGTGCTGGTGATCGTGCCGCTGATCAGTATGCTGCGCGATATCCTGATCTGGAACAACCACGAATATCTTGTGACCAACCGCCGCGTGATCCAGATCTCTGGCATCTTCAACAAGAACGTGGTGGACTCATCACTGGAAAAAGTCAACGACGTCAAGATGACGCAATCTTTTTGGGGGAGGCTGTTCGATTACGGTGATGTGGAAATCCTGACCGCCAGCGAGATCGGGGTCAACCTGTTCAAGCGCATCGGCGACCCGATCAAATTCAAGACGGCGATGCTGAATGCCAAGGAGAAGCTCGGCTATGAAGGGACGGGCACTCACGCTCAACCCGCCGATGATGTCCCTGCCATGATTGCTCAACTGGACGAGTTGCGCAAGAAAGGCATCGTCACCGAAGCAGAATTCCAGGCCAAGAAGGCTGAACTGCTGAAGAAAATGTAGTTTTTGACACTATTTTCAATATGTCGTTGCGATCGCACTTTGCAAAGCAATCTCCTCGCCAAAACAGGGGATTGCTTCGACGGAAGAGCGCCGTCTCGCAACGACATGGTTCATAAAGAATTGCTGAGTTTTTAGCCTAATCAAAAGCAACAACGGCGCGCCGGCATGGCGCGTTGTTGCTTTTAAAATCGGTTATACTTTCGACGCTTAAACAGTTTTCAACAGACATCTTGCGTAAATGTTTATCCGGGTAAATTGCCGCTCTGGCGAAGAAAGCCTCGCAGGTACATGTCCATCCAACAGAATCGAAACCTCCAGAAAGTAGAATGACCGACCATATCCGAAACTTCTGCATCATCGCGCACGTGGACCATGGCAAATCCACACTCGCGGACCGTTTGCTCCAGCTTACCGGCACGATCTCCGATCGTGATATGAGCGCACAGATACTCGACACGATGGACCTCGAACGCGAAAAAGGCGTCACCATCAAGGCCTCCGCCGTGCGCATGTATTACACCGCCAAGGACAATCAAAAATACGAGATCAATTTAATTGATACACCCGGCCACGTCGACTTCGGTTACGAGGTCAGCCGCGCGCTCAAGGCTTGTGAAGGCGCGGTGCTGGTTGTCGACGCCACACAGGGCATCGAAGCGCAGACGCTCGCAAATTTGTATCAGGCTCTCGAAGCCGATCTCACCATCATTCCCGTCATCAATAAGATCGACCT
>JAMDBC010000032.1 GCA_023484185.1 Chloroflexota bacterium
AATGACTTGTCTACCGAGATTACCGTCCACCGGTCACGCAGGACGCGGGTTTCATGCGTCCCGATCAAAACCATAGGCTCGATTGCGATGGTCATTCCCGGACGAAGAGGCAGGCCGGTTCCCGCGGAACCGAAATTCGGCACCATGGGCCCTTCGTGCATCTGCCGTCCAACGCCATGGCTGGTATATTCACGCGTAACGTGAAGGCCACGATCCTCGACGTAATCTTGTATCGCAGCCGAGATATCGCCTGTGTGGTTGCCAACGCGCATCCTATCGATTGCTGCGTACAACGCGCCTTCGGTGATTTCAAGAAGGCGCCTGGCCTCTTCAGAAATCTCCCCTACCCCGGCCGTGAAGGCTGAGTCAGACACAAAGCCCTGGAACACCGTGCCGCTATCTACAGAGATAATATCTCCTTCGCGAAGAATGCGCTTCTTGCTGGGGATACCATGAACCATTTCTTCATTAACACTGGTACAGATCGATGCCGGGAAGGGCGGCTTACTGTATCCTTTGAAGGGCGAATAACATCCGTGTTTCTTCAGCACTTCCTCAGCAGCCGCGTTGAGGTCGGCTGTTGAAACGCCGGGCTGTATCAAATTTTTAACGGTCGCCAGGACCTCGGCGTTGATGCGTCCCGAGGCGCGCATGGTCTGAAGTTCTTCACTGGTCTTAACATTTACCTGGCGTCCAAAATTCATAATTAACTACTTCTTGATCTCAGACAGCAACGCATCCGTGACAAGCTCGATCGGTTGTGTGCCGTCAATTTCAACTAATTTTTTTTGCGAGCGATAATATTCGACCAGCGGCATCGTCTGCTCAAGATAGACCTTGATACGCCGGGCAACCGTTTCGACCTTATCGTCATCGCGTTGATAGAGTTCGGAACCGTCCACATCGCATTTACCGGCGACTGCGGGCGGATTAAACTTTTGGTGATAGATGTGCCCCTGCGCGCGGCATGTCCATCGTCCGCTTAGGCGCTCGATCAGGACTTCCGGCGCGGCGCTGATAAAAGGGACAACATCCACATCACCTTTGAAATCGGCCAGCATCTTCTGCAATGCGCCCGCTTGTATCGGGGTGCGGGGAAAGCCGTCTAAAATGGCGCCCGCTTTACAGTCTGGGCGAGCGAGGCGCTCCTTGATCATAGCGATGGTCACATCGTCAGGAACCAACTCACCCTTATCAATAAAAGATTTGGCGAGTTTTCCAAGATCCGTTTCGTTCTTAATGTTCTCTCTAAAAAGGTCTCCAGAGGAAATATGAGCCAGTCCAGTTTTTTCAGCCAGAATATTGGCCTGCGTGCCTTTACCAACTCCGGGAGGGCCGAGCAGAACGATGTAGGGCGCCATCTTCGCTCCTGATATTTATTATCGAACGAGAAGTGATTCCTGATATCCGTGAAGTTTCAACTCGGCTTCGATGTTAAGGAAAATATCGCGCACAACACCGACCACAATCAGCAAACCTGCCGATGAGACAAGGAACAGACCTGAAGAGGATGCCTGTCCAATATTGAACAGGGACAATAAGCGGCTCAGAAAGAATGGCAAGGCAGCAACCAGACCCAGAAAGAGCGCCCCTGGTAAGGTGATACGCTGTTGAACTTTATTGAGGTATTTCTGGGTAGCTTCGCCGGGATGCACGCCGGGGATTTGCGCGCCGACCTTCTTCAGGTTATCGCCATAATTCTGTTGTTCAAACAGAACGGATGTGTAGAAGAAAGTAAACGAGACAACCATCAGGAAATATAGCAACCAGTAAACCCAATTATTAGTGCCAGTTCCGCCTAATGTGCTTTGAACTGAAAGAGCAAAAGACTTCACCCATGCAGTATTCGAACTGGTGAAATAGCTGGCAATGATGGCCGGGAATTGCAGAAGTGCGCTGGCGAAGATCAACGGGATCATGCCCGCCAGATTAACCATCAGCGGGAGAGTGCCCTTAACCGGCATGGACATGCGGCTTCCCATGCGTCGGCCCGGATACATGACCGGAACATTACGACGTCCCTGCTGGACATAAACAATGGCAAAAACGACTGCCACGATCACAATAATGGTGAAAACCAACATGAACCAGAAAGTTGATGGATCAGCCAATAAGGATGCCAGGTTGGCAGGCATGCGCGCCACGATTCCCGCAAAGATCACCAGGGAAAGACCCTGACCACGAATGCCGTATTCCGAGATCAACTCGCCCAGCCAAATGGCGAACATCGTTCCGGCGGTCATTGCCGTCAGAACAGTCACAGATGGAAGCAGGAGATCTCCCGAAAACCCAAATGGAAGAATTTGCTTACCCAGCGCCTGAGTGGAAAGGGAATTAAAAATGTTGATCTGACCGATCGCGGAAAGCGCAGCCATCGGAAGGGACAGATAATATGTCCAGCGATCCATCCACTGGCGTCCTTCACGCGGATCATCGTTCATGCGCCGTTGAAGCGCGGGAATGATCGGGATCAGCAACTGCAAAATGATCTGGGCAGTAATGTAAGGATATACACCCATCGAAAGCAGGGAGAAGTTGGAAACCGTGCCTCCCGACAGCAGGTCAAGAAAACTAAGGAAGCCGCCTGAGGCTGTTCCGCCGTTGCGGAAAGCAGTCAAGGTAGCATGATCCACACCCGGGGCAACCACATTAGCGGCAACACGATAAAGCACCAACAACCCCAGGGTGATCAGCAACTTACGCCGGATGTCTTCCGACTTCCAAATAAAGCGCCAACCCGAAAACCACGATTTCATTAGAAATCTCCTCGGACCCGATTACTCGATCACTTCGACAGAACCACCAGCCGCTTCGATCTTCGACTTGGCGCCTGCGCTGATACGATGGACTTTTACCTTGAGCGCGACTTTAATCTCGCCTCGTCCCAGGACTTTGACCGGGCTTTTCGGATCCCGAAGCAAATGCGCTGCTTGAAGCGATTCCAGATTCACATCAGCCCCAGCCTTAAATGCCTCGGACAACTGATCGAGGTTGATTTCGTTAAATGACTGTTGATTCGGCGGGGTGAAACCTTCACCGCGTATAAACGGCAGGCGGCGATAGAACGGCAGGTTGCCGCCCTGACGATAAAGACGTCCGCCTTCGCCGGAGCGAGCGCCCGCGCCCTTGGTGCCTCGTCCGGCAGTTTTACCCTGACCGGCCGAAATACCGCGCCCGACGCGTTTGCGATTCTTTTTGGAGCCCTCGTTGGGCACAAGATCGTTTAATTTCATCTGAACCTACTCTTCGATCTTCAAAAGATGGATGACTTTGGTTAACATCCCGCGCAAAGCAGGAGTATCCTTGTGTTCGACAGTTTGATGTAAACGGTGCAGACCGAGCGCCTTCACAGTAGCTTTCTGGTCCTTGGTAAAACCGATCGCACTGCGGACCAGCGTCACGCGCAGGACCTTGCCGGAAGTTTCTTTCTTAAGCATGTTGCTTCCTCCGCTCCCAGAACGGCAGCAACTCTTCAACCTTCTTGCCGCGTCGGGCTGCTTCCTGTTGAACGGACTTCAACCCATCCAAAGCCGCGAAAGTTGCCATCACTACATTCAATACATTAGCCGAGCCCATAGACTTGGTTAGGATGTCGCGCACGCCCGCCACTTCGAGCACGGCGCGCACGCCGCCTGCCGCGATCACGCCCGTTCCGGGTGAGGCAGGTTTCAGGAAAACGCGCGCCCCGCCCACTCGCCCGAGAGATTCGTGCGGGATGGTGGTCCCGGCCAAATTGACCGCGCGTAAATTCTTGCGCGCGCGCTCAGAAGCCTTGCGCATTGCATCCGGCACCGCATTGGCCTTGCCACTGCCCATACCGATCATGCCTTTGCGGTCACCCACTACAACGGTGACGCGAAAGCGGAAGCGGCGGCCGCCCTTGACCACTTTTGCAACGCGGGCAATCTCGATCACGCGCTCTTCGAATGCATCCTGCTGTTCGTATTGTTCTTGCTTGCCAGTATTTTGAACGTCTGCCATATCAAACTCCACTAAGGCCTAGAACTGCAGGCCGCCATCACGCGCGCCGTCAGCGAGCGCTTTGACGCGTCCCATATATTTGAAGCCGCCGCGGTCGAAAACAACTGCTGATATACCTTTGCTCTTGGCGCGTTCCGCCACGGCCTTGCCAACCACTTTCGCCTGTTCTGATTTCTTAAGGCCCTTTACTTTTTCACGCAAATCCTTATCAATTGAAGAAGCGGAAACGAGGGTGTGCCCCGCCGCATCATCAATGACCTGGGCATAGATATCCGTTACACTGCGGAAGACTGCCAGACGCGGGCGTTGAGCGCTCCCGGAGAGATTCTTGCGTACGCGTTTGTGGCGGCGGACGCGAGCTTCAGAACGATTATTAACAGCCATGGCTTACTTGGCTCCTTTCCCGGCCTTGCCAGCTTTACGGCGAATGTGTTCGCCCAGATACCGCAGACCCTTACCGTGATAAGGTTCAGGCGGGCGCACATTACGGATATCTGCCGCGGTCTGGCCGACCAGTTCCTTGTCGAAACCCATGATCTTGATCTGACGGGTTTTCGCATCCGCTTCGAATGAGATTCCGGCCGGGGGTTCAACCTTGACCGGGTGCGAGTACCCGACGTATAAGGCCAGATTCTTGCCTTCCATTTCGGCGCGATATCCCACGCCTTCCACTTCGAGAACAACTTCAAAGCCCTTGCTTACGCCATGCACCATGTTTGCAAGCACAGCGCGAGTGGTACCATGTAAAGCGCGTTCAGCGGGTTCGTCAGAGTTGCGCGTGATGACCAGCTGGTTGTTCTCCATCGCAATTCCAATAATATTGGAAAATGTGCGCTGAAGTTCGCCCTTCGGCCCTTTCACGCGAACGTTCTTACCTTTGACTTCCACCTGCACGCCACCCGGAATTTCAACCGGCATACGACCAATGCGAGACACTTTTACCTCCTACCTTTACCAGACTTTACAGAGGATCTCGCCGCCGACCTTGCGCTGGCGCGCCTCGCGGTCGGTCATGAGCCCCTGGTTGGTCGAGAGGATGGCGATCCCCATGCCGCCGAGGACGCGCGGGACCTCGGT
>JAMDBC010000093.1 GCA_023484185.1 Chloroflexota bacterium
GCGCATGTTATCTTCCATGTCGAGAAAGATCAACAGGCCGGAAGAGACCGCCTGCAAGACAATAAAATAGATTATTCCGGGCAAAGGTTGGGTGAGATAAGGGGAGAAAAGATTTAGCACATTCACAAACGACATGCCCTTGTCGTAGAACGCGCCGCTGAAAAACTGTGGCAAAAACTGAAATAATGAAAGCAATGTAGTCAGGATATAAATTGAGAGAACCACCCACGATAGGATGCGCGACACATTCGCCAGACGTAAAACAGCGTCGCGTTCAAAATATGTCCCGGCAAAGTCCGTTTTGGATTCGTTGGTATCGGTCATTGAATAGCTCCTTTTACGTGACCAAATTATAAAGCAGTTATAATTGGCACGGCAAACGAAAAACTCCATCCGGCGCGGAAAAGTTCCCGAAGCGGAATCCGGTTTACGGTCCCGAAAAAGAAGCGGCTTTACATCCGCATCACAAAACACAAAGGTACATTCATCATGAGTCCCGAAGAAAACAAACCCACCGATTTCATTCGCGAGGCTGTCGCAGAAGATTTGAAGAGCGGACGCTTCGACCACGTCCGCACGCGCCTGCCGCCTGAGCCGAACGGTTATTTGCACATCGGTCACGTCAAAGCTTTCATGATTGATTATCTAATCGCGAAGGAAAATGGCGGCGAGTTGATTTTGCGTTTCGATGACACCAACCCGGCCAAGGAAGAGACGGAGTACGTGGATGCCATCGAAGACGATGCGCGCTGGCTGGGCATCGAATGGGTGAAGGTAACGTACGCATCGGACTATTTTGATGAGCTTTATTCATGGGCAGTGAAACTTATCAAGATGGGCAAAGCCTATGTGGACGATCAATCGCCGGATGAAGTCAGCGCCAATCGCGGCACACTCACTGAGCCTGGAAAAAATTCTCCGTTCCGCGATCGTTCGGTGGAAGAAAATTTGGATCTGCTCGAACGCATGAAGAACGGTGAATTTCCCGATGGATCACGCATCCTGCGTGCCAAGATCGACATGGCGCATCCGAACATCAACATGCGCGACCCGGCCATGTATCGCATCATCCACGAACCAGCCCATCATCGTACAGGAAGAAAATGGAAAATCTATCCGATGTACGATTGGGCGCACGGACAGAACGATTCGATGGAAGGTATCACCCATTCACTGTGCTCACTCGAATACGAAAACCATCGCCCGCTTTATGAATGGTTCCCTGAACAACTCGGCGTGTGGAAGCCGCGACAAATCGAATTCGCGCGTTTGAATATGACTTACACAGTCATGAGCAAGCGCAAACTTCGCCACCTGGTGGAAGAGAAACATGTCAGCGGTTGGGATGATCCGCGCATGCCCACCTTGCGAGCCATGCGCCGACGCGGCTACACCGCCGAAGCGATTCTCGATTTCATCACGCGCGTTGGCGTGGCAAAAAATTATAGCGTCAGCGATGTAGCGTTGCTCGAGTCTTGCGTGCGCGAAGATTTAAATAAACACGCGCTGCGCCGCATGGCTGTGCTGCATCCACTCAAAGTTGTGATCGATAATTATCCAGAAAATCAAACTGAGGAGATGGATGCGGTCAATAACCCTGAAGACCCGAACGCTGGTACGCGCAAAATCCCGTTCTCCAAAATCCTTTACATCGAGCAGGATGATTTCCGCGAAACGCCGCCGCCCAAATATTATCGTCTCTACCCCGGCAACGAGGTCCGCTTGCGTTATGCATATTTCATCAAGTGCACGCACGTTGTCAAAGATGCGAACGGCGGGATCGTAGAAGTCCATGCCACGTATGATCCGGCCACGCAAGGCGGCGACGCGCCCGATGGACGCAAAGTCAAATCCACCATCCATTGGGTTTCCGCCGCGCACGCCAAGCCAGCCGAGATCCGCATGTATGATCGTCTTTTCACCAAGGAAGATCCCGAGGAAGGTGAAGAAGGATTCCTGGGATGTATCAATCCGAACTCGCTGACCGTTCTTACCGGATATGTGGAACCGCATCTCTCCGCCCCGAAAGCGGGTGACCGTTTCCAATTCGAACGCCAGGGATATTTCTGCGCCGACCCCGACACCACACCTGATAAGCCTTTCTTCAATCTGACGGTTGGATTAAGAGATTCATGGACCAAGATCGAGAAGTCTCAAAAATAACAATTTATTCAACAGGCAATAAATTGCCCAAGCTGATCGCTTGGGCAATTTATTTATTTTGCCGCACAATTATTATTTTGCAAATTCGTTGATGATACGCGCCATGTGACGAGCGTGCTTCAGATACAAATCAATTCGAACATTTTCGTTGGGGGCGTGAGCACGCGTATCCGGGTGGCCGATGCCTCCGGTCGCGACGGGCAGGCCCAGGTCATGCACGAACGGATGACTTGGTCCCGATCCGCCTATCATTGGCACCAGTTGCATAGGCATCTCATAGACTTCTTCCGCTGTGCAGGCAACCAATTGAATGAACGGATCATCCGGGTCGGTGCGGGCGGCCGCATCGCCACCGAGATCAGTGATCTGCACATCGCTGAACCCTTGCGCGTCCAAATGTGCGCGCAGTTTTTTGCGAATATCTTTCGGGTCTTGTCCGACCACAAGGCGGAAGTCAACTTTAGCAGAGGCGCGGGCGGGCAAAACTGTCTTTGAACCGGGACCTTGATAACCGGAAGTCAATCCGCAAATTGTGCAGGTGGGAGTGAAGACTTCTTCGATTCGTAAATCCACGCCGCCGGTCAGTCCTTTGATAAACTTCCTGACACCATACATGGACTTGTATTCATCGGCCACATCAGGCAACGCGGACATAAGTTCCCGATCACGTGCCGACAGCGGCTGGATTCCATCATAGAAGCCGGGAATCGAGATCCGCTCGTCCTCCCCTTTCAGCGTGTTCAATGCCCAGACCAATCTCCACGCCGCGTTGGGAAAGATCGAACCGCCTAAACCAGAATGAACATCTATACTGGCCGTCTCAACGCTTAACTCGACATAACAAATACCGCGCAGGCCGAGGTATTGCATCGGCGTTTCGTGAGAGTTCACACCGCCGAATTCCCACATGCAGGCATCGGCTTTCAAGCGATCCTTGTTTTTCAAAATGTAATCGTAAAGATGGACACTGCTGGTCTCTTCTTCGCCCTCAATAATAAATTTGATGGCGCACGGAAGCTCGCCCTGCGCATCAAGCAACGCATCAATGGCGAAGAGACGCGATGTGATGTGGCCTTTGTCGTCGCTCACGCCGCGGCCATAAAGTTTTCCATCGCGCAGGCTCGGCTCGAACGGAGGCGTTTCCCATAATTCCAACGGCTCAGGCGGCTGAACATCGTAATGGTTATAGATCAACAGAGTCTTATCCGATTTGCCTTTGCGTTCAGCAAAGACAACCGGCGCGCCCTCGGTGTCCATGATCTCAACTTTGAAGCCGCGTGCTTTGAGCATCCCGCCAACCAACGCCGCGCATTCCTTCATCCCTAAATTCTGCGCGCCAACGCTGGGCTGTGCGACCAATTTAGATAACTCGGCAATGCTCCTGTTAAGATTCTTTTCAAGATAAGCGTCAACCTTTTTATAATCGGCCATGATATTCTCCTATTTCATAAATAAATTAGTGAGCCAATTGATCGAATATGCACCAGCATAAGCAAACATCGCCATCTTGATAATTTGTCCGATCCAGCAAAAGATCAGAAATTTCCAGAACGGCATTTTAGAGATACCAGCGACCACCCCGGCCACATCAAAGAATGGATTAGGAATCGCGGAGAACACAAGAATAGCCCAGCCGCCATATTTCTTGACCCAGGGCTGGATGCGGTTAAATAAATCCGTTTTCTCAACGACAGCTTGTCCGCTAAACCCGGCGAGATAGCCGGTGAGTTCACCCAAAGCGCCGCCAGTTCCGGCCGCGAGAGCAATTCCAAGCGGATTAAAGATGCTGCCCATCGCAAAGACAACCGCCACACCCGGTGCGGGAAGAAAGACAGTCGCGTTTGCCAACAGTGTTATCAGGAATATACCGGGATAACCGTACGCGGCAAAATCCTTGACGTGGTCGCGAATGCTGTAGATATAAATTGTGATGCCGATAACCACCAGTAAAGCAAGGACACGCAAAATATTCGTCAAAAGAGTTGAACGTTCGAATTTTTCAGCATCCAAACCCTTCTGAGAATCCATTGTTTCTTCTCCACCTGATCGCTTATTCTTCTTCGATTGTGACATGCAGGATCTTCACGCCCGGATATTCAGGCCGCATTGGGTCGCGCGGCGGGATGGACATGAGTACGTCCATGCCTTCGACAACCCGTCCGAAAATGCTGTGCTTGTCGTCAAGCCACGGCGTGGCAACGTGAGTAATGAAAAATTGTGAACCGTTTGTGCCGGGGCCGGCATTTGCCATCGAGAGCATACCGCCTTTATCGTGTTTCAGACCCGGATGGAATTCGTCTCCAAATTTGTAGCCGGGGCCGCCGGAACCTTTTCCGGTTGGGTCGCCGCCCTGTACCATAAAGTCTGCGATCACGCGATGAAAGATGATGCCATCATAAAAACCTTCGCGTGAAAGAAAAACAAAGTTGTTCACGGTCTTTGGAGCTTTGTCAGCGAAGAGTTCGATGACCATTGTCCCTTTCTCGGTTTCCATGTGAGCCTTGTATTTTTTCTTCGGATCAATAATCATTGCGGGTGGGGTATTCCATTGTTTTGCCATGTTCTCTCCTTACGTGTATATAAAATTATTTTAACAACGCATCAATCCGCGCTACAACCATATCCAATGCGGCGGCATTGAATCCGCCCTGGGGGATGATGACATCAGCATAGCGTTTGGACGGTTCGACAAATTCCAAGTGCATCGGGCGGACAGTGGTCAGGTATTGCTCAATGACCGATTCGGTTGCGCGTCCACGTTCGGTGATGTCGCGTTGCAAACGGCGAATAAAGCGCAGGTCAGAATCAGTATCCACGAAAATCTTTATGTCGAAGAGTTCACGCAGGTCTCGATCA
>JAMDBC010000122.1 GCA_023484185.1 Chloroflexota bacterium
CTTGCCCAACAACTGCGACACTTTCGTGATCGCCGCTGTCAGGGTCGTCTTGCCATGATCGATGTGACCCATCGTCCCTACGTTCAAATGCGGTTTGTTGCGCTCAAATTTCTGCTTCGCCATAACGAACTCCTTATATATGAAAAAAGAAAACGATTATGCTTTGAGAATTTCTTCTGCGACCGACTGCGGTACGGCTGCATAGTGGTCAAATTCCATACTGAAGACACCGCGGCCCTGTGTGGCCGAGCGGAGTTGGGTCGCGTACCCAAACATCTGTCCAAGCGGCACCAAGCCGCGAATAGCCTGAGCATTGCCGGGACGAACATCCATGCCTTGAATACTACCGCGACGGCTGTTCAATTGGCCCATCACATCGCCAAGAAACTCTTCCGGCACAACCACTTCAACTTTCATCATCGGCTCAAGCAGGACTGGTCCGCCTTTGTTGAAGCCTTCTTTAAAGGCCATGGATGCAGCCATTTTAAAGGCCATTTCGTTCGAGTCAACTTCGTGATAAGAACCATCCAGTAGTGTGACTTTCAAATCTACAACTGGATATCCGGCCAGAACTCCGCTTTCAGCTGCTTCTTTGATACCTTTTTCCACTGCCGGGATGTATTCGCGCGGAACTGTACCGCCCCTGACTTTATCTTCAAATAAAACGCCAGAGCCAGTTGCCCCGGGTTCCATTGAAATGACAACGTGACCATACATACCACGGCCCCCGGATTGCTTGGCATATTTGTAATTGACTTCCGCCACAGGACGAGTGATCGATTCACGATAAGCTACACGTGGGGCACCGACATTGGCCTGTACACGAAACTCGCGCAACATACGATCGACAAGAATATCGAGATGCAGTTCACCCATCCCGGAGATAATAGTCTGGCCGGTATTCTCATCCGAACGAACACGGAATGTGGGATCCTCCTCGGAGAGTTTCCGAAGTGCTTCGCCCATCTTTTCCTGGTCAGCGCTGCTTTTTGGTTCAATAGCGATTGAAATAACGGGCTCGGGGAAGGTAATATTTTCAAGCACAAGCTGTTTATTATCACAAAGCGTGTCGCCGGTAAAAGTTTCCTTGAAACCCAGCGCCGCTCCAATATCCCCGGAACGAACTTCGGTAATATCCTCACGACGGTCGGCGTGCATACGGATCAAACGTCCGATACGTTCGCGCTTGCCCTTGGTCGAGTTGGTCAGCATCTGACCCTGTGAAACAACACCGGAATAAACACGGAAATAAGCCAAACGTCCAACGTAAGGATCAGTTACAATCTTAAAGACCAATGCACTCAACGGTGCATCGTCCCGTGTAGGCAATTCAATAGTAAGTTCTTCGCTGCCTGGTTCAGAACCTTTAACTGAAGGAATATCCAACGGTGAAGGCAAATAATCGATGACAGCATCCAACAAAACCTGTACGCCTTTATTTTTCAGGGATGATCCACAGAAAATAGGGTAGGCTTTATTGGCCACAACGGCTTTACGAAGCGCCGCTTTAAGTTCAGCATTGCTGATCGAGGCAGCTTCGAGATATTTGACTGTTAGTCCATCGTCAAGCTCTGCAATTTTCTCGATCATGGTATGGCGGGCTTCTTCAGCGGCGCTCTTCAAATCTGCGGGGATCTCAACAACCTTTGGATCTTTGCCAAGATCATCTTCGTACACAATAGCATTCATTTCAAGAAGGTCAATAACACCCTTGAAGGTGGATTCGCTGCCAATCGGCAGTTGCATCGCGATGGGATTCGCCCCGAGGCGGTCAATGATCGATTGGATGGTGCGCTCAAAAGAGGCGCCGATACGATCCATCTTATTAACGAAACAAATGCGCGGGACCCCGTAGCGGTCCGCCTGTCTCCAGACGGTTTCACTCTGAGGCTCCACGCCTTGAACTGCATCGAAGACAACCACACCGCCATCAAGGACGCGCAGAGAGCGCTGAACCTCGGCGGTAAAGTCAATATGACCAGGCGTATCAATAACATTGATCTGATAGCCCTTCCACTCAGCAGAAATAGCCGCTGAAACGATCGTAATACCGCGCTCGCGTTCCTGTTCCATCCAGTCAGTGACGGTCGTGCCGTCGTCCACCGAACCAATACGGTGGGTCTTCCCGGTATAGAACAAGATACGCTCGGTAGTTGTCGTCTTTCCGGCGTCAATGTGGGCAATGATCCCAATATTGCGATATTTTTCCAGCGGATATTCGCGTGCCATTCTTGCTAATCTACCTGTCTCTTAAAAATTTCCTCGCACCACTAGATACGGTAATGGGAGAAAGCGCGGTTGGCTTCAGCCATCTTGTGTGTTTCGTCGCGTTTACGAATTGCCGCGCCGGTTTCGTTGGAGGCGTCAATTAATTCGGAAGCGAGTTTGTCAGCAAAGGATTTCCCGCCGCGCTCGGTTGCCGCGCTCAAAATCCAGCGCAGCGCCAGGGTCAGGCGGCGCTCCGCGGCTACTTCCATTGGAACTTGATAGGTAGCACCACCCACACGTCGCGGGCGGACTTCCATGGCCGGAGAAACGTTCTTGAGCGCCGCATCGAAGACTTCCATCGGATTCTTCTGGGTGCGCTCTTTGATCAAATCCATAGCATTGTAAATCACGCGCACGGCAGTGCTTTTCTTGCCGCGCTTCATCACATGCTGCACCATGGTTTGAATCTGCACGCTGTCATAGCGCATATCTGGCGGAACGGGCCGCCGTTCAGGACTTCCACGTCTCATAACTTGATCTCCGTTCGATTACTTGGGGCGCTTCGCGCCGTACTTTGAGCGGGCCTGTTTACGATTGGCCACACCAGTCGTGTCGAGCGAGCCGCGCACAATGTGATAACGCACGCCCGGCAGATCCTTGACACGACCACCACGCACAAGCACCACCGAGTGCTCCTGCAACTGATGACCTTCACCTGGAATGTACGCCGTGACTTCGATGCCATTGGTCAGGCGTACGCGGGCAATCTTGCGTAACGCCGAGTTCGGCTTCTTGGGAGTCATGGTTCGGACAACGGTACAAACGCCGCGTTTTTGCGGCGCGCCCTTGTCCTGTCGCACACGACGTTGTTTGTGACTGTTCAGCGTGAACTGTAACGCAGGAGCCTTGCTCTTTGACTTTTTATTCTTTCGGCCCTTGCGGACCATTTGATTGACTGTCGGCACGTTCGCCTCCGATTACAAATTCTTTCACAAAGACTATTCGCAAGAAATGAGACCATCAGATACAACATTGATGGCCTCATTTGTAGTTGCCATTGGGCGTTGTTGGGCGGGAGTTAATGCCGCCCGTCTTTCTCAGGCAACGGCGGATTATTCTAACATGTGGTTATTCGCAAGTCAAGAATAAAAGGGCGCTATTTCTTTGAACGCGCAGGATGCGCGCTGCCACCTTCGCCCAATTCCATCAAGCCGGTGCCCATCTTTGGCGGATGAGTCTTCTCTTCATCCTTGCCAAACTTGACCACCTCCCCGCCTTCGTTGATCGCTTCGACTGCAAGGCCGAGCGATTGCAATTCTTTAACCAGGACCCTGAATGAAGCCGGGATGCTTGGCTCTTCGATTTGCTCACCCTTGACGATGGCTTCATATGTATTGACGCGGCCCTGCACGTCATCCGACTTAACGGTGAGCATTTCCTGCAAGGTGTATGCGGCGCCATAAGCCTCAAGCGCCCACACTTCCATTTCACCGAAGCGTTGACCGCCAAACTGCGCCTTGCCGCCAAGCGGCTGTTGAGTAACGAGACTGTATGGGCCAGTCGAGCGCGCATGCACCTTGTCTTCGACAAGGTGATGTAATTTGAGAATGGTCATCACACCCACGGTGACCGGCTGATCGTAAGGAAGCCCCGTCTTGCCATCTCGCAATATTTGCTTCCCAAGCACTGGCATGGGCGAACCAGTTTCACGCATCACATCCTGAGCCGCGCTGTAAAGATGTGCTTCAGCAACACGCTTTGTATAGCCGAGGCTTTCCATCCACAATCGTAGACAGGCGCTTACCGCAGTTTGATCCGCTTCGGGGTCGCGGTGTACGGTTTCTTCCTCCAGTGGGCCAAGAATAAGCTTCTGATCATAACCGCGGTCACGCAGCCATTCCTTCGCTGCGGCGTGACGAGCGTAATCGACATCGTTCAAGCTATAGACATCATACTTGCGCTTACCGAGCCATGACTCAAGATAGAGTCGACGCACTTCATCGTCATCTTGAATCGACTCGGGTTCATATTCCTGCTCTTTGATCCATTCCCAGGCGGCGATTACGGATTCCTTCCAGGCCTGGTCCACGATCCAGGCGCGCGCCAGTTCAGCCTCGATCTGCTCTTCGCTGGCGCCATCGAACACAGGCGTCATGGCGCGGAAACCGAGACGTTTGGCCGCCCAACCGAGATGGACCTCGAGTACCTGGCCGATGTTCATACGGCCCGGCACACCCAGCGGATTCAAGATGATGTCGACCGGCGTACCATCTTCAAGGAACGGCATATCTTCGACGGCCACGACCTTCGACACAACGCCCTTATTTCCATGACGTCCTGCCATCTTATCGCCAGCTGTGATCTTGCGGCGTTGCGCCACTGAGACACGCACCATCATATCCACGCCAGCAGAAAGATCAGCATTGTCTTCGCGGGTAAAGACCTTCACGTCCACAACTTTGCCGCGTTCGCCATGAGGCATACGCAGAGATGTGTCTTTCACATCACGCGACTTCTCACCGAAGATGGCACGCAGCAGACGCTCTTCAGGGGTAAGTTCCTTTTCACCCTTTGGCGTGATCTTGCCAACAAGGATATCGTTCGGGCCAACTTCGGCGCCTACACGGATGATGCCGTTCTCATCCAGATCTTTGATCGCGTCTTCACCGACATTTGGAATATCACGCGTAATTTCTTCGGGGCCAAGCTTGGTATCGCGCGCTTCGACTTCATATTTCTCAATATGCACAGAAGTGAAGCTGTCGTTCTGGACCAGACGCTCGGAGAGCAGAATGGCGTCTTCG
>JAMDBC010000106.1 GCA_023484185.1 Chloroflexota bacterium
CGACGATGCCGCCGGTGCGCAGTTCGTGAAATCCGAGTTCGGGGTGCATGTGAAAATCACGGCGCAGGGTTTGGGTATATGGAAAAAGTTCTTTGGCTTCTTTCAGAAAGTCGGTCATGTTTTTTTTCTCCGTTGGCAGGTTTGAAGGTTGGTAGGTTTGAACGTTGAATCTTCCAACTTGTAAACTTTCTAACTGTACTTGATCACGCGGAATTTTTCTTCGTAGCGCGGATTTTCTTCAGTCGAATCTTCGGCGCGCCGATTCTTGAATCTTTCCACAAGTGCTTGTGGATCCTGCACTTGAGTCTTATGTTCAAGAATGGCATTGACCTTGATATCCCATGTTTCGGTCACGTCAACAGTGATGTTTGGCTGGTTAGTGAGCGTGACCCAGATTTCTTTCAACGCATGTGGCGGATAGCCTTCGGCGATCAGTTCGGGGAAGAAGGCCGCGTTGCCAGCGGCAGGGAAAGCCGCGTCGAGCACCACCTGTCCGGCGGCGCGATGGTCGGGATGGTTAAGTCCGTATGTGGCGAATAAATTTTGCGGGTCGGACGTGACAAGAATATCCGGCTTAAACTTGCGGATCACGCGCACAATCTCCCGGCGCAGATCAATGCCGGGGACGAGGTAGCCATCCGGTCGGTCCAGAAAGTGAACGGCTTGCGCGCCGATGACTTTGGCGGCGTTGGCCTGCTCTGCGTGTCGAATGGTGCACAGCGCGTCGGTTGTCATATCCGGCGAGGTAGTGGGATTAAAGCCCTTGTCGCCACAAGTCAGAAGTTGATAGGTGATGCTGTGTCCGGCGCGTGCCCAGCGTGCGAGCGTGGCTCCGCAAAAAAATTCCGGGTCATCCGGGTGAGCCAGGACGACCAGAATGTTTTGCTGGTCTTGCCAGTTTTCGGGTTGGAGGGTCATAGATTTTCGGGGGTTGGGAATTTGGGGTCGGAAATTGGTAACGATGCACGATTCCTGAATAACGAATTACGATGTACGGCTTTTACCACAAGTGCATCCGCCGCCTTCGTGACGATCACAAGGCGCTTCGGATTTTCTGCGCAGGGCTTCAAGCTCATCCCAGGGCTGGAGTTCTTCGCGGTCGAAGGTGACCCAAATGTGTTTGCCTTCCTCACCATCAATCTGCACCGTGATCTGGTTGCTCATCGGCAGGATATCCACAACCTTGCCTTCACCCTTGGGTGTGATGACGCGCTTGTTGCGCTTGGGCAGGGTCTTGCGAGCCTCGACGTATTGCTCGTATTCGTAGATGAGGCAACAGCGCAGGCGTCCGCACATACCGGTGATTTCGGTGGGAGTGAGTGAGATACCTTGCTCTTTGGCCATCTTGATCGAGATGGGACTGAAGTCGGTCAGGAATTGGGAGCAGCAGCGGTTTTCGAGTCCGCAGGCGCCCAGGCCGCCCAGCAACTTGGCAACGTCGCGCGGACCGATCTGCCGCATCTCAATTTGTGTGTTGGGATAGCTGGACTGCATATCCTTTTTGAGCGACTTGAGATCCATCTTTTCTTCACTCTCAGTGCTATACAAAAAGGCCAGCCGCGCACCGTCATAGTTGTATTCGGCGGCGACAATTTTCACGCCCTCGAGCTTGATTTCGGATGCGCGCGCCCGGCAGTTGATCATGGCTTCAGTCTGTTTGGACTGCCAGGATTGCTGGAGCAGGAGATCGCGCGGCGTGGCGCGTCGTTCCACAGACTTCCAGCCGCCTTCGGGTGCGGACGGCGGTTCGGCAATCTTTTGAATGACCTCGCCGAGATGCTTGCCACGCGCCGTGTCCACGATGACGTGCTCGCCGACGCCCACATCGGGCACGGCGGAAGAGTCGAAGTGATAGACTTTGCCGATCCTGGTAAAACGAACACCAATAATTGTAGTTTGCATGGACGGAATTATACCGTATGGGAGATGGGGAATGGAGAGCAGGAAAATAGTTCAAAAACTCCCGATCACCACCGGGAGTTTTTGACTGGGTTAGTTGTATATTTTTCTCTGCAACCAGAATGCCACGTTGACCAATCCGATCATCACCGGCACTTCCACGAGCGGACCAATCACGGCCGCGAAGGCCTGCCCGGAAGAAATCCCGAAGACAGCCACGGCCACAGCAATGGCTAACTCGAAATTATTGCTGGCTGCGGTGAATGAAAGCGTGGCCGTTTTGGAATAGTCCGCGCCGACGGCTTTGCCCATGAAAAAGCTGACCAGGAACATGACCACAAAATAGATCAGCAGCGGGATGGCGATCCGCACCACGTCGAGTGGAAGCTGGATGATGTATTCTCCTTTCAAGCTGAACATCACGATGATGGTGAAGAGCAGGGCCACCAGAGTCAGCGGACTAATTTTTGGAACAAATTGAGTGTGATACCACTCCTTGCTTTTTATTTTCAGGAGAATCAAGCGCGTAAAGAAACCCGCCAAAAATGGAACACCCAGATAGATGAACACGCTTTGAGCAATCTCGCCGATGGTGATCTGCACCAACGCGCCTTTCATACCGAACCACGTTGGCAGGATGGTGATGAATACGTAGGCGTAAACGCTGTAGAACACAACTTGAAAGACGCTGTTGAAGGCCACCAGCCCGGCTGCGTATTCCGTGTCGCCGTGCGCCAGTTCATTCCACACGATGACCATGGCGATGCAGCGCGCCAGCCCGATCAGGATCAGTCCCGTCATGTATTCGGGCTTGTCGCGCAGAAAAACGATGGCCAGCAAAAACATCAGCACCGGCCCGATGACCCAGTTTTGCAGAAGCGAGAGGCCGAGAATTTTCCAGTTGCGGAATACATCGCCTAATTCTTCGTAACGTACCTTTGCCAATGGCGGATACATCATCAGGATCAAGCCAATCGCAATCGGAATGTTGGTCGTGCCGACTGAGAAGGTTTCGTTGAAGGATTTCACCCCGGCGGGAAACAGAAATCCCAATCCTACGCCGAGCGCCATCGCCAGAAAAATCCACAGCGTCAGAAAGCGGTCGAGGAAGGATAAACGCTGTGAAACGGGTAACATGATCGGGGCGGACTGAGGCGTGGTTGTTGTCATGCGGTCTTCTCCATCTCGGCATCGGCCAGCCAGGTACCGATCTCTGCCACTGTTGGGATGCGTCCGGCGCTGACCAGCTTTTCATTCACTACGAGTCCCGGCGTGGACATGATGTTGTATTGCATCATCTCGGCGTAATCCGTGACCTTAATGAACTCGGCTTGCAGGCTCATGCTCTCGGCGGCTTGATGAGCGAGCGCCTCCAGCTTCTTGCAATTTGCGCAACCCGAACCAAGAACTTTGATCGTAAGCATAATAGACTCCTTGATGTGAACTAACTGGCGAAAAGCCAGCTACGCAATTCTTCTTTGGATGGCACGGTGTTATTGCAGACAAGACGCCCGTCAATCACCAATCCTGGGATTTCTTCAACGGGCATAAACTTGCGAATGTAATGTTCGTCGGTGATGCGTTCGACCTCTATCTCTGTATGGCCTAACTCGCCGAGAATTTCATGGAGTAGGGTTTCCAGTTGGATGCATTTGTAGCATCCCGTTCCAAGAACCTCGATCTTTTTCATGGCAATCTCCTTTCTGAAAAAACAACGGGTCAATGAACAGATTTGTCCCGGCATCTTCCTATAGAATCCAATTGAACAGATAGCCTGTTAACATGATTGCAATTGCGATGACAGCAAAGAATGTGATGAGCAACGGTAGTTTCAAAACGCGGCGCAGGATGACAGCTTCGGGTAAACTCAGGCCGATAACGGACATCATGAATGCCAGCACCGTTCCGAGCGATGCGCCTTTTTCCATCAGCGCGCTGACGATGGGGATGATGCCTGCTGCGTTGGAATAAAGCGGGATGCCCAACAGAACCGCGGCGGGCACGGACCACCAGGCCTGCTTGCCCATAATGGCCGCCAGCGCGTCTGCGGGCACGTACCCATGAATCCCCGCGCCAACGGCGATGCCGACCACTACGTATAGCCACACCTTGCCGACGATTTCCTTGACGGATGTCCATGCCTGTAAGATGCGATCTTCCCAGCTTATTTTCTCTTCGCTCACGTTGACTTTGCGATGAATCTTCCAGACGAAGTCTTCCACGAAGCGTTCCATCTTAAGACGACCGATCAACATGCCGGCGGTAATGGCGATGATCAGCCCGGACAGAATATACAAGCCAGCAACCTTCCAGCCGAATAAGCCGAACAACATAATCACTGCGATTTCATTGATGGTCGGTGCGGCGATCAAAAAGGAAAAAGTCACGCCGAGCGGAATGCCCGCTTCGACAAATCCAATGAAAAGCGGCACGGCTGAGCATGAACAAAATGGCGTGACGATCCCAAGCATGGCCCCGAAGATGTTGCCAAAGCCTTCGCGTTTTCCACCGAGCAGGGCGCGCGTCCGCTCCGGGCTGAAGAAGGTGCGGATGATGGAGATCAGAAAAACCATGCCCGAAAGCAGGAGCAGAATCTTTGGAACATCGTACAGAAAAAATGCCAGCGCTTGGCCCAGGCGCGAATCTGATGAGAGTCCGAGCGCGGAGTAGGCGATCCAATCTGCCAGCGGCTGGACAAGGCTGTAAGCGATGATCCAGCTAATTGCTGAAAGGGCAACGAGCAAATAGACTCGTCGTGAAGCGGGGATGTGGGAAGGTATCGGGAGAGTTGTCATGGTTTTTTATCCATAAACAGAAATTTGATCGAGCGGGATATTTTGTACGGCGTTGCACTTCGGGCATGGACATTCCGTGTTTGCGTGTATATGTGCGATGCGTGCGGCGGCCTGTCCGCTGGCTGAATTGACCGCGTCCAGCACCGAAAATATTTCCGGCTTGACCACGCGATAATACATGTTCAATCCGTCGCGGCGGAATTCAACTAGTCCCGATACCTTCCCACATCCCCGCTTCACGACGAG
>JAMDBC010000021.1 GCA_023484185.1 Chloroflexota bacterium
GAATGGATGAGCAAGGGCGCTTTTGGCCGCCTCGCCGGATTACTTGGCGCAACCGAAATCAAACCAGAGACGTGGGATGAACTCGAATCTTTACTCATCCAGGCCGATCTGGGAATCGATACGACCTCCGCTGTGATTGCATCTCTTCAACGTATCGTTCGGGAGGCGGGCCTGACGCGCGCAAATGAGCTTTACGCGGCCCTGCGAGCGGACCTCCGTTCGCGCCTGGAAACGCCTCCCGTTATGGATTGGCTGTCAAAGCCGACAGTGATTCTCATGGTCGGTGTGAACGGTTCCGGAAAAACCACTACAGTTGCCAAGCTCGGCAAACGCTTTGTAGATGAAGGCAAATCTATTTTATTTGGCGCGGCAGATACTTTCCGGGCCGCGGCGGTGGATCAGCTTCAAGTTTGGGGCGACCGCCTCAAGGTCGAGGTGGTCGCGGGTGCTCCCGAAAGCGATCCGGGCGCAGTGGCGTTCAATGCCGTCCAATCGGGAATCGCCCGCAAGGTAGACATCATCCTGATCGATACCGCCGGACGTTTGCACACACGCTTCAATTTGATGGAAGAATTGAAGAAGGTATATCGGGTGGTCGGCAAGGCGCTGGACGGTGCGCCTCATGCGACCTGGCTGGTGCTGGATGCGACCACGGGACAGAATGCTCTGCAGCAGGCGCGCGCTTTTAAAGAAGCCGTGCAGGTGAGCGGCGTAATCCTGTCGAAACTTGATTCATCGGCGCGCGGCGGCATGGCATTTGCCATCCAGCGTGAGCTTGGCTTGCCGATCTTGTTTGCCGGCCTGGGCGAGAAGTCTGAAGATTTACAGCCGTTCGACCCCGACGCTTTTGTCGATGGGATTTTAGGTTCGTAGGGGCGGATGGCATCCGCCCAATTTTTTGGAGGAATCATGCAAGACTTACTTGATCGTTTAACTCATGCGCAGGAATTGACCACCCAGCTTTTGGAGCGTCTTTGACTTTGCGGGAAAAGAAACAAAATTAGCCGAGCTTGAAAAAGAGATCGAAAACCCAAACCTTTGGAATGATTCTACAGCCGCCCCTACGAACCTAAAATCCCATCGGAGTCTGCGTGACGAAGTGGTTTCGTGGCGTAAATTTAACGGGCATTTACATGATCTGATGGAACTGGCCCGGCTTGATGATGAGTCACTGCGCGTTGAGCTTGAAAAGGAAATTACCACGCTGGAGGCGGACCTCGATAAACGTTCGTTCGCTTCCATGCTTTCCGGCCGATACGACGACGACGACGCTTTGCTTGCCATCCACGCCGGCGCAGGCGGCACGGATTCGCAAGATTGGGCCGCCATGATCGAGCGCATGTATTTGCGCTGGGCCGAGGAGCGCGGATTTAAGACTGAGATCCTTGACCGAACCGATGGAGAAGAAGCCGGTTTAAAAAGTGTCACCATTGCCATTGATGGTAAATACGCTTATGGCTATTTGCGCTCTGAAAAAGGTGTACACCGACTCGTGCGTCTTTCGCCGTTTGACGCGGCGCATCGTCGCCACACGTCGTTTGCTTTGGTGGAAGTCCTGCCGCAGGTCACGATGGACGATGCGGAGGTCGAGATCAATCCTAATGATGTAAAGATGGATGTATACCGCTCTTCCGGCGCGGGCGGGCAGAACGTCCAGAAGAATGCAACCGCCGTGCGTTTGACGCATATCCCAACCGGCATCGTGGTCACTTGTCAGAACGAGCGCTCGCAATTGCAAAATCGCGAAAATGCCATGCGCGTTTTGCGGGCGCGTCTGCTCGAAATTCAACACGCGGAGAAAGACCAGGAGCGAGCTGTCTTGCGCGGCGAGTATACCAAGGCCGAATGGGGCAGCCAGATACGCTCTTATGTTTTGCATCCGTACCAGATGGTCAAGGATCATCGCACCGAACACGAGCGAGGCAATGCTCAAGCAGTTCTCGATGGCGATCTGGATTCGTTTATGGAAGCCTACTTGCGGCAATCGGCAAAATAATCGGAGTCCAAAATGTGGAAAAAAATCTATCATGCCATTTTTAATCGGGAAAATTTCTTTGCCCTGATGCTGGCTTTGATACTCATTGCTCTCCTCATTTTTACCGCCGATACATCGCCGACCTGGATCTATCAGGGTTTTTAAATGACCATTGTTCAGATTGCAATTCTGGCTCTTGTCGCTGTTGTAATCGGACGCTTGTTCAAGGGGCGCGAATTAGCTTTGCTGGCAGTCAGCACGTTCGTTGTCTTCTGGTTGCAGCCGGTACAGCCACTCGTCACTCTTAGCTTTTGGATTCCAATTGCTACACTTACAATCACGATCCTGGCCTGGGTTTTGACATCTCCTGCCGAGATGCGTAGCTGGAAACTAAACTGGCCTGCCGTCGCTGTCTTGGTAGGCGTTGCTCTATTGATGGATGCAAATCACTACTTCAAACTCGATCAGATATTCGTTACAGATACTCCTCGACTTCATCTGGCGCTTGGCGCTTTGGTAGCGATTGCCGCAGCGCTTTTTGTGCTGGCTCGCTTCCTCAAAAGCAATCGTTTCTTGTTGGTTGTATTATTCGCCATTATTATTTTGATCTTTGTGTTTTTAAAATCACCCGGTTTAATGGAAACAATATTGAGTCGTTTTTCCAATATCCCCGGAACCGATCCCAACCAACCTCTGACTTCGTTATCCTGGCTGGGTTTTTCATATTTAGCCTTTCGCATCTTGCACACGATCCGCGACAGGCAGTCGGGGCGATTGCCTTCAGTAACATTGGGAGAATACGTTAATTACGTTATTTTCTTTCCGGCTTTTACAGCAGGGCCGATTGATCGTATCGAACGATTCGTCAAAGAGCTTCGTATCCCGCTGCTTTTGGATAACGAAGCTTGGCTAGATGCTGGTACACGTCTCTTTGTAGGCCTGTTTAAAAAATTCGTTCTTGCAGAGATGTTATCGGTAATTTCATTGAGCGATATTATGGTGTCGCAGGTTAAAACGTCGGGATGGATGTGGGTCTTCCTTTACGCGTATACGTTTCAGATCTACTTTGACTTTAGCGGTTATACCGATGTTGCCATCGGCCTTGGACGCCTGATCGGCATACGTCTGCCTGAAAATTTTGTTGCGCCATATCTCAAGCCTAATTTGACACAGTTCTGGAACTCCTGGCACATAACGCTCACGCAGTGGTTCCGTTCATATTTTTTCAACCCAGTCACCCGTTCAATTCGTTCCTCGAAGCGTCCGTGGCCGGTGTGGACAATCATTTTGGTGACCCAGATCAGCACCATGGTCCTGATCGGTCTGTGGCATGGCATTGCATGGAGTTTTGTGTTGTGGGGTTTGTGGCACGGTCTCGGACTTTTCATCCAAAACCGCTGGAGCGACTTTGTCCGCAATCGAATGCCGGCCTGGACACAGACGCGCAATGGTCAAGTTGCGTTGAATGTTACCGGCGTTTTTCTGACGTTTAACTTTGTAGCTCTGGGCTGGTTGTTCTTCAACTTATCAACACCTGAGATCGCTTTGCAGGCAATGCGTAAACTTTTTGGACTGGCTTGATGCAAAGCATTATCTGCTAAATCCCCGTCTTCGTGGGATGGAAGCTATAATTTAAAACTATCAAAGGAAGATTTTCTTATGAATGACTCACTGCTCTCTGTGCTCGAACAATATATCTCCTCGCAAATCCTGAAGCAACCCAACCGCAAGATCAATCCGGATGAATCCTTGATCTCTGGTGGGCTGATTGATTCTTTCAGTCTCGTCGATTTGGCGCTCTTCGTTGAAGATACGTTTGGCGTTCGCATTGACGACTCTGAACTGAACGCTCAGACTTTTGATAGTTTAAATCAGCTCGTAACTTTGATCCAATCTCGACAGGTGAAATGACAACCTTCTCAGAGCGATTGCAGTCGCTTCACGCCCGGACCCCGGAGCGGGTTGCCGTTTATCTTCAACATTCCGGCCAACCCGACCTGCCAATCTCGTATCGCCAGCTTTTGCGCGGCGCGACGGCGTATGCCAATACGTATGCTCGCGATGGACTCCAACCCGGTGAAGTTGTAATTCTCATCCTTCAACATGGCGAAGATTTGATCTACGCATTCTGGGGCGCGATCTTGCGCGGCGCGACCCCCGCCATCATGCCGTTCCTGACCGAGAAACTTTCACCGGAGCGTTATCGCGCCGACTTGTCCGCGCTGGTTTCTGTGACCAAGCCAGCCGCAATCGTGACCTATCCCGAATTTGAAGTTGAAGCACGTGACGCTCTGAAAGAGGGTGGTTCTGTCCGGGCTGTTATCGTTACCGATAAGCTGGAGTTCCAGTCTGAGCCGGATTTTGATTCTTTGTCGGGGATGAAACGTTTGCCTGAAGACATTGTCTTGCTTCAACATTCGTCCGGAACAACAGGATTACAAAAAGGCGTTGCCCTTTCTCACCGCGCTGTTTTTAATCAACTTGACGCTTATACAAAAGCGCTGAATTTGAATGAGCATGATGTGATTGCTTCGTGGCTTCCTCTTTATCATGATATGGGCTTGATCGCCGGTTTTCTGATGCCGATTTTGGCTGGTGTACCGTTGGTTTTGAGCTCGCCGTTCGACTGGGTGCGTGCGCCGTATCGTTTGATGCAGTCGGTAACGAAATACAAAGCAACCATCTCATGGCTTCCAAACTTTGCTTATAACTTTTGCGCGCAAAAGATCCGGGACCGCTCTCTCGAAGGCGTGGATTTATCTTCGTGGCGCGCAGTCATTAACTGTTCGGAACCTGTGCGCTGGGAAAGCCATCAGGCTTTTTATCAACGTTTCGAATCTTATGGCTTGAAACTCGAGGCATTGCAGACTTCGTACGCGATGGCGGAAAACGTTTTCGGGGTGACGCAGTCTGATCTGACGCGCCTGCCCAAGGTCTATGAAACCAGCGCGGACAAGTCGGCG
>JAMDBC010000045.1 GCA_023484185.1 Chloroflexota bacterium
CGCACGTCGGTAACGGAAAAATTGTCTACGAGCTGTCTAACGGCAACCATCATCATTTGATCTGTCGAAATTGTGGACGTTCACTGGAAATCGAACATGCTCCGCTCCAAAAACTCTATCGCCAGCTCGAATCGTCGACCGGTTATAAACTGGATTCGAGCCACGTTACATTCTTCGGTTTATGCCCGGGTTGTCAGTAGCTATTGAAAGGAGTAATTAGCCATGTCGACCACAAAAAATATTTTCCCGATCAAATTGCTTGTTGTATATTATGCAGGCTTGTTTGTTTGGTTGAGCACCTCGGCCATGCACATCCCGGACGGTTATCTCAGCCCCATCACATCGCTTGTTATGTTCCTGCTTGTGCTGCCCTTCTGGGTGATCGGTGTCCGCAAGATCCGCGAGACGATGGATGCCCGCAGCGTGCCATTGATTGCTTTGGTGGCAGCCTTTTCCTTCGTCATCATGATGTTCAATGTCCCATTGCCGGGCGGGACAACCGGCCACGCGGTGGGCGCGGCCTTGGCGGCTATCGTACTTGGTCCGGAAGTCGCCACGATTGCTGTTTCGATTGCTCTGATTATCCAGGCCTTCTTCTTCGGCGACGGCGGAGTTCTGGCGATTGGAGCGAATAGTTTTAATATGGCGGTGATAATTCCGTATGTCAGCTATGCCATATACCGGATGTTCTCGAAGGATACGCCTTTGAATTCAAAACGCCGTGTTATCGGCGCGGCAGTGGGCGGCTGGGTCGGTGTGACGGTTGGCGCTTTTTTCGCAGGAGTCGAATTTGGAATTCAGCCTTTGCTTTTCAAGGCAGCAGACGGGTCGCCGCTCTATGCGCCGTTTCCGCTTTCGGTGGCCGTGCCAGCAATGGTCATCCCTCACATGTTGGTGGCATCGGTGGTGGAGGGAGTGCTGACAGCGTTGGTCGTGGCTTATTTACAGCGATCCAATGTCAGCGTGCTGGAAGCGGCGGAGAAACAAAATTTGATCGGCGAAGCGGGCAAATCCCAGAGTCTGCGTGTGTTGTGGATCGGTCTCGTCGTTTTGATCGTCGCGTCGCCGCTTGGTCTGTTGGCTCCGGGAACAGCCTGGGGCGAATGGGGCACGCAGGAATTGAGCAAAATGGGACTTGGTTCCGTTCCCGCCGGTCTCGAAAAATTATCGGGTCTGTGGGGAGCGCCGCTGGCTCGATACAACCTGCCCGCATTGGGCAACGCCAATTTGGGATATATTCTTTCGGCCTTCATCGGGATTGGCATAACTGCTTTGATCGTTTGGTTGTTCACGCTTTTGCTGACATCCACAGCGAAAGCCAGGAAACCAGATAGATAGAAAGATAATTGGGGTGGTTCTGGTACATACCGAAACCGCCCCAAAACTTGATATGGAAATCACTTCAACTCCCCGGCATAGACATAAGCAAAGTCATGTATTGGAACATACACTTCACGGCATCTCGGAGACTTTGGAACGCGCTCTCTTTGCTGAAGAGATCAGCACGCGTCCCGGATTATTCCAAGCTCTTGACCCGCGCGTAAAAATCGTTTCGGTGCTGGGTTTGTTGCTTTCGGTTAGTCTTTCACGCAGTCTGTTCGTGATTGTCGGAATTTATCTGCTGACCGTGATTTTCGGCTTGGCCTCGGCGATTCCGGCCGGCTTTTTTATCAAACGCGTTTGGCTGGCCTTGCCGTTCTTCACAGGTATGATTATTTTGCCTGCTTTGTTTATCACACCCGGCCCGGCCTTGCTGCAATTGCCGCTGGGTTTGGTCATCACGCGCACAGGCGTGACCACTTCACTGTTTTTACTTTTGAGAGTCAGCACATCTGTATCTTTAACTTTGCTGCTCATCCTCACAACACCCTGGAACACGGTTCTCAGCGCCTTGACTGTGTTGCGCGTGCCGGATGTTTTTATTCTCATTCTCGGCATGACCTATCGTTACATCTATTTGCTGCTGCATACAGCCAATGACATGTTTCTTTCCCGAAAGAGTCGGGTGGTCGGGCATCTGGATGGTGCGGAAGACCGCCGCATGATGGCCGCCATCAGTGGTACATTGCTGAGCAAGTCGCTTAACCTGAGCAGTGAAGTTTATCTCGCCATGCAGTCACGCGGTTTTCGCGGCACGATGGTCACCTTGAAACCTTTCAAGATGCAAGTCCACGATTGGCTGTGGTTAACGGTATTTTTTGTGCTTGCGTCACTGGCTGTTTTTCTTGGCCGTTAGTTATAAAGGATAGTATTTTGGAACCTGAAATTGTTTTTGACCTCAAACAAGTTTCTTTTGCTTATGATGGTATACAACCCGCACTAGAAAATATTAATTTAACGGTCCAGACTGGTGAATGTGTGGTGATTCTTGGCGCAAATGGGAGTGGCAAGAGCACACTGCTAAAATTGCTGGATGGTCTTTATTTCCCAACTCAGGGAGCCATTTGCGCTTTTGGAAGTCCTTTGACCGAAGATGCACTGCGCGATGATGAATACAATTTTGCCTTCCGTCGACGGGTCGGCCTGGTCTTTCAGGATTCAGACGTTCAACTTTTTTCTCCCTCTGTTTTGGATGAAATTGCCTTCGCCCCGCTTCAGCTCGGACTTTCGCGGGCTGAGGTCTCCCAACGTGTGGACTCCGCACTGGACACTCTCCGCATCGAGAAACTGCGCGACCGCGCGCCGCACCGTTTGTCCGGCGGTGAGAAGCGGCGTGTGGCGCTTGCCTCCATCCTGACGCTCGATCCCGATGTCTGGTTGCTGGACGAACCCACCACCGGCCTGGATCCGCGCAGTCAGTCGTGGCTCACAGAATTTATCCTCCAGCAACGAAGAATTGGGAAGACGGTCATTACCGCCACACACGATTTGGATATCGCTGAAAAGATCGCCACAAAAATACACGTTTTTGACGAAGAACATCGCATCGTTGCTTCAGGCCAGCCATCCGAGATTTTATATGACCATGATCTATTGCATCGCTGCAATCTCGTCCACTATCATTTGGAAACTGACAAGCAGCCGAAACATAACCATTGATCTTGAATCAAAAGCGCCGTTGATGTTTTCAGCGGCGCTTTTTGATTCGACTTATTGCTAATTAAAGCCCCGCGGCCTTTTTCAAAGCGGCGGCCTTGTCTGTCTTTTCCCAGGGGAATTCGATGTCATCGCGGCCAAAGTGTCCGTAGGCGGCCGTCTTGCGATAGATCGGGCGGCGCAGATCCAGGTCGCGAATGATGGCGCCCGGGCGCAGATCGAAGTATTCGCTGACCAGCGCGGCGATTTTTTCGTCCGCAATTTTGCCGGTGCCGAATGTCTCGACGTTGACCGAAAGCGGGTGGGCCACACCGATAGCGTACGCCACCTGAATCTCGACTCGGTCAGCAAGCCCGGCCGCAACCACATTCTTTGCGGCGTAACGCGCAGCGTAGGCGGCAGAGCGATCCACCTTTGTGGGGTCCTTGCCGCTGAACGCGCCGCCGCCATGACGTCCCATACCGCCGTAGGTATCCACGATGATCTTGCGGCCGGTCACGCCCGCGTCGCCCATGGGCCCGCCGATGACGAAACGGCCGGTGGGATTGACGAAGATTTTCAAATCGCGGTCAACCATGTCTTTTGGCAGGGTTGGATTGATAATATTTTCCATCACCTGTTCTGTAATTTCGGCATGTGAAATATCCGGGGCGTGCTGAGTGGAGATCAGCACCGTATCGATGCGTTTCGGTTTGCCGAGCGAATACTCGACCGTAACCTGGCTTTTGCCATCCGGGCGCAGCCACTTCCTCGTGCCGTTCTTGCGCATCTCTGAGAGCTGACGGGATAGTTTGTGCGCCATGAAAATCGGCATCGGCATCAGGGTGGGAGTCTCATTACAGGCGTAACCGAACATCATGCCCTGGTCGCCCGCGCCGACGTGTTCAATATCGGCATCCGTCATCTCGCCGCTTTTGTCTTCCATGGCATGATCCACGCCCATGGCAATATCGGGACTTTGGCTGGCAATTGCCGAGAGCACACCGCAGGTGTTGCCATCAAAGCCTTTATCGCTGCTGTCATAGCCTATCTCTTTAACGACGCGGCGCACGAGTTCGTCAAAGTTGACATAAGCATGTGTGGTGATCTCGCCGAGCAGCGTCACGAAACCGGTCTTGGTGGCTGTTTCGCAAGCCACGCGCGACATAGGGTCCTGTTCGAGGCAGGCATCCAGCACTGCGTCCGAGATTTGATCGCACATTTTATCCGGATGGCCCTCTGTCACAGATTCAGATGTGAACATTAATTTTGGTGATGTCATAAAAGTAGTGCTCATTATTTTTTCCTTTCTGAAAATGAAATTGCCCGTTCGGTCTCGAAAGGGCAATTTACGCGATAAGCATGGGCTGCCCTCTCATCTTCCAGAACATCTTTCTGTCGGAATTGGCACCTTCTCAGTGTTCAATAAATGCGGACATTTTTATTGTTGATAACGATCATTGTCCACTGCACACTGTCAGGTTGTCGAGGCATCGCAGGGCCGTTCCCTCCGCCTCTCTGGATAAGAGTGCCGATCTAGGTTATTTAATTGTGTCGGGATAATACCACAGGTCAATTTGCGAGTCAATTAAACACACTTAAAAAATATTAATTAATTCAAATATGTCATGACGCTTCTCCACGAATGACCTAGGGTGAATCTACAGCGAAGTACACTTTGTCCTGTATGCCCATATACAAAATATGATTCGGGCTGACCGTCATCGCGCCGACAGGGCCGGGAGGTAACGGGTTGTCGCGCCCGGCTAAAGGTCGAATTTGACTCTGTAATTCCAGGGAACGCGGTATCAAGCGGAAGATGCTTTGTCCATCCGTGTCCAGCAAAAGTAAAGCGGAATCTGGTGCAGGCGTAAACATCATCTGGGTGAAGTGAGCTTGTGTAAATACATTGACATAC
>JAMDBC010000097.1:0-4628 GCA_023484185.1 Chloroflexota bacterium
GTCGTATAGCGCAAGCATGTTTCGCAAGGGAGATCTCGTTGGGCGACTCAACATTGGGACAATCGCCCAGGTGAGGGATTTTGGCGAGGACGAACTGGAGTTGCTGCGCGGACTGGCGGATGAAGCCGCGCTCGCCATCATTAATGCGCGGCTGTTTGAAGACAACGCGCGCCGCTTCAAGCAGGTTCAAGCCCTGCGCACGATTGACATGGCGATTACCGGCAGTCTGGACCTGCACATCGTTCTTCACATCCTGCTCGAGCAGGTGACGGCCCAACTCGGGATTGACGCCGCCACGGTTTTATTGTTCCACCCCCATAGTCAAATGCTCGAATACGCCGCCGAGCGTGGTTTTCTCGGGGGGGCCCTCCAGCACACCCAACTCCATTTGGGTGAGGGCCACGCCGGTCGCGCCGCACTGGAACGCTGCATCATCAGCATTCCTGATTTAGCTGAGAATCCCGGCGATTTGGGTCGCGCGCCGTTGCTGGCGGGCGAGGACTTTGTCTCCTACTACGCCGTGCCACTCATCGCCAAAGGACAGATCAAGGGCGTGCTGGAGATCTTCCATCGCGGCACACTGGAAACCGATATCGAGTGGATAAGTTTTCTGGAGGCCCTGGCAGGACAGGCGGCGATTGCAATAGACAATGCAGGGCTCCTGGACAACCTCCAAAGTTCCAACGCCGAGCTGGCACTGGCTTATGACACCACATTGGAGGGCTGGTCGCGCGCCCTGGAGTTGCGCGATCAAGAAACCGAAGGGCACACTCAGCGGGTAACAGAGACGACGTTGAAACTTGCGCGCGCCTTCGGCGTGAGCGAGGCAGACCTGGTGCAGGTCCGCTGGGGAGCGCTGTTACACGATATCGGCAAGATGGGTGTTCCGGATGCGATCCTGCTCAAGCCCGGCCCTCTGACGGACGAAGAATGGGTGACCATGAAGAAGCACCCAACCTTTGCCTACGAGATGCTCTCTCCCATTCACTACCTGCGGCTGGCGCTGGATATTCCCTACTGCCATCATGAAAAATGGGATGGCACTGGTTATCCACGCGGCTTGAAGGGCGAGCAAATCCCTCTGACAGCGCGCATTTTTGCAGTGGTGGATGTGTGGGACGCGCTAACATCAGACCGCCCTTACCGAAAGGCCTGGACAAAAGAAAAAGTGCGCGAACATATCCGTACCTCATCAGGAACGCACTTTGATCCGCAGGTGGTTGAAACGTCCTTACGGACGTTCGAGGAAAACTATCCTGCCAAGAAAGAGGGAAGCACATGAACCCCTTTGCCAGCCTTTAACAAGCGCCCGCCTTCAAGACGCCTCTCTTCCATTTGTTCAGGCGTCAAGTATGACGGCTTCCATGTCAAACTACCAATTCTAAATCAATCTCAGTTAACCTGAATAGTGTGTGTATGCATAATCTTTAACGTCGCTGCGATGGGGGCCTCGGGCATTCTTCCCTGCGCCGTCCCCGGTGCAAGATTTACCTTGAAAACGCCGCCGGGGACGGCGGGCTGGAGCACAAGGTACTGATATATTTTGAGTGTTCCCAAACTGTTTGTAGCAGCCGAATTATCCCCAAGATCGTCCGGGGTTATTATCAAAACAGTAATGAGACAGGTCTTGTCAAATATCACAAATAAACATATAACTACTGTAGCTACCGTCGATCAGTCCGGCACGCTGGCCACCTTGCTGACCTAAAGCAGCGGAAGGGTTCTTGAGAATGGATTCCAAAATGATCCTGCGATCTGATTCCCGCCTCGATTCCTTATTCAAATCCATTTCAATAGCCGCCAGTATGATTGTCCTGGCTGTTGGCGTTGCTGTGCTTATCGGCTGGGCTTTCGACATCGAGTTCTTGAAGCGGGTGATCCCGGGCGCCATAGCCATGAACCCTATGACGGCGGTCGCCTTCCTCCTGTCCTCCGCCGGCCTGTGGCTTTACCGCGCGGAGATTTTGGATGCGTCGCGTCTTTCCAAGATTCGACGCGCGGCATTCTGGTGCGCGGTCATGGTCGCTCTGATCGGCCTTGTGAGGCTTTTTGGATATGCGGTCGGCTGGGATGTGGGACTGGACCGGCTTCTTTTTGTCTCGAAACTGGCTGCAGCCGGTGGGGACCCGAACATCCCGAACAGGATAGCCCCCAACACTGCCTTGAACTTCTTACTTGCCGGCTGCGCATTACTTCTCGCCGACTCCAGGGATAGGCGCCTTGTATGGCTCAGCCAGTGTATGCTCTTTTTTGTGCTGCTTACATCATTTCTGGCATTCCTGGGCTATATCTATGATGCCCCCGGGCTTTACCGGATATTAAACTTTATAGGGATGGCGGTCAATACTGCCGCCTGTTTTATGGCGCTCGCCCTGGGGATTCTTGCGGCCAGCCCCGATCGAGGCATCATGGCCGTTGTTGCAAGCCCGCACATGGGCGGCATCGCGGCTCGCCTCCTCCTCCCGGCGGCTTTTCTGCTTCCCGTGATACTGGGATGGATACGGCTGTGGGGACAGCGCGCAGGTCTTTATGGCACAGAGTTTGGGCTGGGGTTGATGGTCGCCTCCACCGTGATTTTGTTGACCATCGTGATCCTTACGATTGCGGTCTCCCTCATCCGAGCAGAAGAACGGGCAGAGGAAGAAATCCGCAGACTCAATCAAGGATTTGAACAGCGTGTCATTGAACGCACTGCCCAGCTCGCAGCCGCCAACAAAGAACTGGAGGCCTTCTCGTACTCGGTCTCGCACGACTTGCGCGCGCCGCTGCGCGCCATAGACGGATTTTCACGTATCCTGATGGAAGACTATGCACCGCAGCTGGCTCCCGAAGCCCGGCGCTATTTAAATTTGGTGCGCGACAACACCCGGCAAATGGGAAACCTGGTGGACGATCTGCTTGCTTTCTCGCGCCTCAGCCGCCAACCACTTAGGAAACAATCTGTGAGAACGACTGCTCTCGTTCGCCAGGCGCTTGAAGAATTGGGCACAGAGACGAAAGGACGACGGGTTGAGTTCATGAACGACGAATTGCCCGAATGTCAGGCCGATCCGAACTTGCTGAAGCAAGTATGGATCAACCTGCTGTCCAACGCGCTCAAGTACACGCGCAAACGTGAGGCAACGCGTATTGAAATTGGGTGGAAAAAGGAAAACGACGAACAGGTATTTTTCGTCAAGGACAATGGCGTCGGCTTCGATATGCAGTACGCGGGCAAACTTTTCGGCATCTTTCAACGCTTGCACCGCGCCGAAGATTACGAAGGCACCGGGGTGGGGCTGGCGATTGTGCAGCGAATTGTCCATCGGCACGGCGGACGTGTGTGGGCGGAGGGTCAGGTGGACGATGGCGCCGCGTTTTATTTCTCGCTGCCCTTTGTTGAACCCGAAGCGCCTGCGCCGCTCATCGAGAAAGTGGATGAAGTAGCGGAACGCGCCCGGGAATTGATCTGATCAGTAATAGGAGACGACGATGTTTCAAATCACACACTTGATCAGCACACTCTTTTCCATCGCCTCAGCGGCAATTTACGGTTACGTGGCCGCACGCCTGCACCAGCGGACAATTTCCGATCCGGCTGCGCGCCTAGCCTGGCAATTGTTCGGTCTTTGGTGGTACTCTCTCGCCGCCACGACGCTGGTGGGCGGTATCCTGCATTTGCTCGGCGCGTTTAATCTTGTCTCACTTCCGTTCTTTGTTGCGCTGACGTATATCAACATCCTGCTTATCTGCATCGCGCTGTGGGGACTGCTCTACTATCTCGTCTATCTCTTCACGGGCAGCCAGCGCTTCCTGGTCCCGCTCACGGTTTTTTACATCCTCTATTACGTTCTGCTGGTTTACTACATCACCGTGAGCGATCCGATCGGTGTGGAAATCGCACGCTGGACCACTCAACTTGTTTACACTCACCCGCTCACGGGTCCGTTTTTTGCGCTGGCGCCGTCCTGCTCGTGTTCCCGCAGATTCTGGCTTCGCTGGCGTATTTCACGCTTTTTTTCCGCGTGCGCGAGGCGACACAGCGTTATCGTGTTCTGCTCGTCTCGTGGTGCATCATTCTTTGGTTCGGCAGCGCGTTTGTGGCCTCGGTGGCAGGTTTGTCCCGCGAAGATTGGTGGCAGATCCTCAGCCGCTTGATCGGGCTGGGCGCAGCGCTGGGGATTTTGTGCGCGTATCTCCCGCCGGGGATCATCCGGCGCAGATTTGGAATTACATCCATTGCGGAGCAAATGCAAGCATAGAGCCAAACGGGGTCTTCTCGTTTTGCTCGACAACCATCAAGTAACAAGGAGGCAGTCATGAACGATAGACCCATCGAAATTCTGCTGGTTGAAGATAATCCCAACGATGTCGAACTGGCGCTGCACGCCCTGAAGAAGAACAACATTGCCAATCGTATTGAAGTCGTGCGCGACGGCGCTGAGGCGCTCGACTTTATCTTTTGCACCGGCGCGTATGCGTCGCGTAATATTGACCATGCTCCCAAAGTTATCCTGCTCGACCTGAAATTGCCCAAAGTGGACGGGCTGGAGGTGCTGAGGCAAATCAAAGCCGACCCGCGCACGCGGGCGATCCCGGTGGTGGTGCTGACCTCCTCGCGCGAGGAGCGCGACATCGTCGAGAGTTAC
>JAMDBC010000097.1:4638-4920 GCA_023484185.1 Chloroflexota bacterium
AAGCCGGTGGACTTCGAGCAATTCACCGAAGCCGTGCGGCAGTTGGGGCTTTATTGGCTCCTTCTCAATCAGCCGCCAGTGATCTGACGCAAAGCGCGCCAATCTGAAATCAGCCATGTCCGCCCCACTTCGTGTCTTGATCCTCGAAGATGCGCCGGCCGATGCCCAATTAATGCTGGAAGAACTGCGCCACGCCGGATCTGAAGCGGTATGGCAGCGTGTTGAGACAGAGGCAGAGTATCTTGCCTGTCTCGACCCTGTTCTCGATCTCATTCTTGCCTA
>JAMDBC010000072.1 GCA_023484185.1 Chloroflexota bacterium
GCTATTTTTCTTGAACATGTTTTTGTCCTCGCACAGCGGTTTCCCTTCATTATATTAAACTTTCCGCTGTTTGAGGAGGGTCCAATTTGGACGAGTTTTGTCCAGTCGTTTTTGCAGTGAAGTCTTAACAGCAATTGTGTAATCTTGAATGCTGGTTACGACAATGAATCTTGTTTGCAACAATTTTGGTGTCATTAACCGCGCTCGACATGCTTCAGGGAACGCCAAAGCATGACATCTTCCAAATTTTGGGCATAAGAAATGAAAGTCATAATTCGCTCCAACTTATGCTTAACATTCGTTAAGCAGTCTCGCCATCGAGAAACATTTTGTATTGTTCCACCACGCCGGTTGACGGCCCGTCCATTCGGATTGCGCCTTTATCGAGCCAGATGGCGCGTTTGCAGATCTCGCGAATGGCCTGGTCGTTGTGCGAAACCAAAATGATCGTGGCTCCACTCCCGAGCAGTTCTTTCATCTTTGCCTGGGATTTGTGTTGAAAGCCAGAATCACCCACGGAAAGAACTTCATCCAATATCAATATTTCAGGCGTGAGATACACCGCAACCGAAAAGGCCAGGCGCACGAACATGCCGGTGGAATAATATTTCACCGGCGTATCAATGAACTGCTCGATCTCCGAGAAGGCCACAATTTCATCGAACTTCCGTTTGATCTCGGAGGTCCTCATTCCCAGGAAACTGCCGTTGAGATAAATATTATCGCGGCCCGAAAGCTCGGTGTTGAAACCGGTGCCCACCTCCAGCAGCGAGTTGATATGTTCGTATAATATTATTTTACCTCTTGAAGGCCGAGCGATGCGAGACAGGATCTTCAGCAGGGTGCTTTTGCCGGCGCCGTTGCGCCCGATCAGCCCCACCGCCTGGCCGTGTTCCACCTCGAACGAGACGTCTTTCAAGGCAAAAAACAGCTCAGATTGCTGGAGATGTGAATATTTTCCAGACTGCCCCGTCAGCCAATTGAACGGTGCATTTAAGACAGCCTTGAAGGAACTTTGCGATCCCTCAAGGTTATGGCGAATTCGATATTCTTTCGAAACATTTTCCACACTTATCGCTAATCGACCCATAGCTACATCACATCCGCTATTTTGTTTTCCATGGAACGAAAGGCAATCGCGCCGCCCAGCCAGATGACGGCTGCAACCACAAATGAAATCAGAAAATAACTGAGGTTTGGAAGATTACCCTGGCCCAAAAATACCCACCGATATGCCGCCACCAAACTGGTTACAGGATTGAGATAAAAAAGAATCTGGTATTTTTCCGGCACGATCGATATTGGATACATGATCGGCGTAATGTAGATCCAGATCATCAATATAAAATTCAACAAGTTCTTCATATCCCTGAACACGACCATCAGCGCTCCAAACAGCAGCCCTACGCCCGAAGAAAATAGGATGGTGACCGCCAACAACACTGGAAGCAACAGATAGCGGAGCGTGACAGGATAATTTCCATTTACAAACAAGAAGGCCAATAAAATAAGAAAAGAAACGATGAAATCCACCAGCGCACCTGCAACGGTCGAGAGAGGCAGCGCCAGCCTCGGAAAATAGGATTTGATGATCACGCCGATATTTCCAACCAGACTTAGTGCGCTGTTATTAACCACTTGTGTAAAAAACTGCCAGACCACAAAACCGGACAGAAAGAAAAGGGTGTAAGGCACCCCATTCGTAGGAACGGGAACCAGAACACCGAAGATCATATCGAAAATCAGAAGTTGGATCAGCGGCTGAAGCACGATCCACAAGAAACCGGCCACCGTCTGCTGGAAGCGCAGCACAATGTCGCGGCGGACTAAAAAGAAAAACAACCCTTTGTACTCCCAGAGTTCGCGAAAATCTGGCAGCTCCAGCGAGGCCGGCGGGGTAATAACAATGGGAGTGAATTGATTCTTTTTAAGGATATCCATGGTTGATCGTCGATAGTTATAGGACTTTCTTGCTACCCGCCAGCTTCATTAAAACGGTGGTCGGTTTCTTGTGGAGGTTGAGCGTTCTTTTCGCACACTTGCACATGGAGCAAGAGCAGGTGTCGAAACCCGCGCTCTAGCCAACCGGCACTTGGCGAGAAACCTCCCGCACCTGACCGTGATGTCACCCAGGAGATGGTGGATGCGGCGGCGGGCCATTCCCACGACGCGATAACCTTTTGAGAGCAATAATTCGGCCAGGTACGAACCGTCCTGGCCGGTAATGCCAGTAATGAGAGCAGTGGGCACTATGATCTCCTTATCCTTGTATTCTTCGTTTCCCAGGAGGGTATAATCAAATAATCCATTCTGGTATAAATCATGCAGATAATGTCCAACTTGCAGGCCATTTTATCATCTTTTCGGACGCGAATCGCTTCCGTGCTCAAGGATTGGATTCCAAGACATCTGCTTCTATCCATCCTGCTGCTGGGTTTCATACAGGGGGCGGTCTATATGCTCATCATTCCCCCCTGGTGGCATTATGATGAGCCGGGTCACTTCGAATATGCCTGGCTGGCGGCCAATCGTCCCGGTTGGCCCGTGGTGGGGGAATACGATCAGGAAATGCGGCGGGAGGTGGGGAACTCTTTAATGCAATTCGGATGGTATAAGATCCGGAATTTCCATCCGGATCTTTCAGGTTCCGAGCCGATTGTGATTGGCGTTCCCCAAGTGGGGGATGTGCCGGGATATTATTTTCTTGCTTCTCTGCCATTGAGATTTATGCGCAATGCAAATATCCTAATTCAATATTATGCAGTCCGCTCAATATCCTTATTGCTGTATCTGCTGATCTTACTGACTGCCTGGTATGCGCTGGGCGAGATTCTGCCCAAAGGCCACCCGCTGCGCTGGATGGCCGCCGCCTTTCTGGCCCTGCTCCCGGCCTTTGTGGATATGATGACGGCTGTCAACAATGACGTCAGCGCGGTGCTGGCGGCCTCGCTTTTCCTGTGGGCGGGTTTAAGATTGATGAAGCGCGGCTATTCGATTGGAAGATTATTCTTCCTGGGCTTTACCCTGGTCTTTTGTTATCTCAGCAAAAATACGGCCTGGTTTGCTTTTCTTCTGACGCCTTTTGTCTTGTTGTTTGGCCTGCTGCATGGACGATTTTCAAGGTTGAGTGTCAGCGTTATTGCAGCGGGTATCCTGATTACAGCCCTGGCCGCATTGCAGTGGGGAGCTCCTTGGGCCTGGTATGAAAGTCCGGCTCAAACTTCCGTGCCGAGAGTCAAATCCACACTTGCGCCGGCAGGGAATTATGTTTTTCAGATAGGCAGCAGCGGAGGAAATACTCCCAGCCAAATCCTGCAATTGTTATCCCCGGAGATTGCCAGTTCCATACGAGGCAGGACGGTCACTTTCGGTGCCTGGATTTGGGCGGACCAGGCTGCTCAACTAACATCACCTTATATTCGTTTCTTAACCTCCCAGGGCCTTTTTGTAAACTCCCCACAAACAACGTTTGAGTTAAATACCAAGCCCATGTTTTATCATTTGGTATTCCGTATCCCAGATGATGCCGGTAACGCAACTTTATATATTCAATACACTCCTGTCACGGCCCACAGCAGGATATTTATGGATGGCCTGGTGTTGGCTCCGGGAGAGCATTATACGATGCCGCACTTTAGCGACCCCAATGGGAGCCAGGTAGATTGGGACGGGCAGCATTTCCAAAACCTGATCCGCAATGGCTCGGGGGAACAGAGCGCCTTCCGACTCCGTCCCTGGGCCGATAAGATCAGCGCCAGGTTAGCAAATTCCGGCATCGATCTGTCACTCTTCCTCGCGACCATCCAGGATTGGAAGGGAAACGGCTGGTATTATCGGGATGCCTTTGCTACTTTATTCCGGACATTTTGGGCAAGCCTGGCCGGGGATAAGGTGGTTTTACCCACTCCCTATGTAAACTATATTTTGGAACTACTGACTGTTATTGGCCTGGCAGGGGCCGGGCATCTGTTGTGGTCAAAGCGAAAAGACTTACGCTGGGATCTTATCTTTATTCTGGGAATGTCATTCTTTATGCCGTGGGCGCTGGCTGTAACAAGGGGGGTTTCTGGTTTTCTTGTGGAAAACCCATTGTATCCCTGGGCCCGCTATGCCTACCCTGCTGTCATTCCTACAGCGCTTTTGCTGTGCGCAGGCTGGTTGGAGTGGGCCAATTTGCTAAAGGCAAAATTCAAACTGGCCGGCGTACCATTAAGTGTGATCTTTTTAGGCAGCATGGCTGGCCTTTCTGCCCTGGCAATGCTGGCTGCAATCCAGGCTTTTCACCAGGCAGGGGTGACTCTTCCGGTTCATTATCTTCTAAAATGGATTGCTTTCTGGAATGGATGATTTTAACACGGCGCCCAAGAACTCCACTTTACGTACCATAACGACTTCGTGGTTAGGGGTTTGCTCGTTAAGCATGGACGAGAGCGGGGTTTTGTCTATTGAATGTCGCATTGATTGCAACCAGTAACGAAACCTGGTTTTATGTGACAGTCCTCTTGAGCAACACACTCTTCACCCTCCAGCCCGCGCGGACCTTGCCCTCGCCACCAGCATTTCCCACAGGCCTGTCCAGGCCGTATCACAGCGGTATAAATCTATCAGTAATCGAAAGAGAGCATAGATGCCCGCGCCAACCGCAAAGATCATCAGCAGGGGAACTTGATGCAGTAATGGGCTTGCTCCAAGCCAGAGCGAGATCAAGAAACCGAACAGCGTGTCCCTTTTGCGGCGCGTCAATATGAATTGAGCGAACACGAAATTATCATAACTCATGTACTTCGAAAAAGATTGCATGCACTCCCATTCTGCCCAGGGCGACGGGGAAATCAATGGAACCGGCATCGAATCGCCCATGACTGTTACCTTGCGGTTCAACTTGCATAAACACGCCAATCTCGCTGAAATGC
>JAMDBC010000034.1 GCA_023484185.1 Chloroflexota bacterium
TGTCGCTTTGCGGCGCAGGCGCGGGATGTGAGCAAGTTGTTTGGGTGGAGCAGTGACTTGTCAGCGCGCGCCCTGACGCGCTTGATTGAAAGTGGAAAATTGAAAGCAGCCGAATATCCAAAACAAAAAGGGGAATGGCTGGCGTTATCTTTGTTGTGTTCCCGAAAATAAATTCTCTGCTTTACAAATTTCAAAATCGAACCGCGCAGCACGCTAGGAACGCGAAGAAGAAAACTTCAAATCTTTGCAATCTTCGCGCTCTCACCTGCCATTGCGCGCGCCCCGCGCAGTTCGTGGGGGATGTGCGCAATGGTCGCGGTTAATTTCTATCAGTAAACAGGCGCCACAGTTTACTGGGATGCTGCAATTCTGCAACGACTTCGGATTTTCTGCGTAAATCAAGAAGAGCTTGGCGAAAGTTTGAATTTGTTATAAACTGAATTTGTAAAGCCTATTGAGGAGAATGCAATGAACAAAGAGAATCGAACACAACTGATCCTCGGCATCCTGTTGATCCTGGCAGGCGCATGGTTCGTGGCCGTGCGGCAGGTTCCGGCCCTGAAAGCGTGGGTTGATATCCAGTTTGAATGGCCGTTTTACGTTATCGGCGCGGGAGCCTTGATCCTGCTGATCGGCCTGCTGACCGGCGCACCGCGCATGGCAATCCCCGCTTCAATCGTGGCCGGGATCGGCGGCATTCTGTATTACCAGAATCTGCATGGCGATTACGAATCCTGGTCGTTCCTGTGGACGCTCATCCCCGGTTTTGTCGGCGTGGGCACGATCCTGGCAGGCCTGTTCGGCGATGACACACGCTACAACTTTGGGCGCGGGATCAACCTGCTGGTTATCAGCGCCGTGTTATTCCTCATCTTTGCCGCATTTTTCAAACGCCTGAATTTTCTCGGCGACTACGGCCCGTCCGCTTTGCTCATCTTCCTCGGGTTGTATGTCATTGGGCGCGGGCTGATGCGCTCGCGCAAGTCAGGAGGTTGAAATGCGTCGCGGAGAAATTTTCTGGGGCAGTTTGCTTATCGTCCTCGGTGTGCTGTTCTTTCTCAAGACGGCAGGTTATATAGCTGGTGATGTTTTCAGCTGGTTCTGGCCGTTCGTGGTCATTGGGTTTGGCGTTTGGATTTTGTTGGGCAGCACTGTCATGCGCGCCAACTATGAACATGCCGAAAAGTTTTCTGTCCCATTGCAGGATGCGAAAGAAGCCAGATTGTCCATTGATCACGGCGCAGGGCAGATCGACTTGCGTTCCGGCGCGAATGCCGGTGATTTCTTGACGGGCGTATCAGGCACCGGGATGAATCTATCTTCCCGATTAAACGAGGACAAGCTTGAAGTCAAGATTGACGCGGGGCCAAGCTTTATTCCGTTCCTCGGGCCGGCAGGCGGCGTCTGGCAATATCGCCTCAATCCGGATCTGCCAACGGTTATCGATATAGACGCCGGGGCCAGCCGCCTCGACCTTGATCTGTCCGATCTGCGCGTGACCCATTTCTCATTCGATGGCGGCGCGAGCAGACTCAACCTGACCTTGCCCGCACGCGTCGAGAACGCGTTAGTGGATATCGAAGCGGGCGCGGCCAGCATTGAGTTGCGCGTCCCGGAAGGCGTGGCGATGCGCTTCCGCACGAAGAGCGTTGGCTCGCTGAACATTGATGAGACTCGTTTCCCGCGCCGTGAGGGCGGCATCTATCAATCGGCAGATTACGATACAGCAAAATTCCGCGCCGAGGTCACAGTGGACGGCGGCGCAACTTCCATAAGAATATATTAGGAGCAGCCATGAAACGTATTGATGTTCGTATTTTGATCGGCGCGGCGCTGATCCTGCTGGGCGTATTAATGTTGTTGGAGCGCTTTGGCATTTTTCACGGGGCGTCCGATTTCTTCTGGGGCGTGGTTTTCCTGGCCGGTGGGGCCTATTTCCTGTATCGTTTTGCCAATAACTTGAGAGGCGAGTGGTGGGCCGCCATCCCCGGTTTCGCGTTGGTTGGCATCGGCGCGGATAGTATTTTGCCCGGCATCCTTGGAAACTGGACAGGCCTGTTTTTCCTTGGTTTCCTCGGACTCGGTTTCTTTGCAGTTTATTTCACTGCACGGCAGGAACGCTGGTGGGCATTGATCCCCGGCGGCGTTTTGCTGACACTTGGAGTTACGTCTGTGCTAAGTGAAATTTATGGCGTTCCAGAAACAGGCGCTTTCTTTTTCCTTGGACTTGGCTTTACCTTTTTACTGGTGGCCGTATTGGCTTCGATGCAATGGGCTTATATCCCCGGCATCATCCTGCTGGTGATGGGTACGCTGCTTGGGACTTCTTTTGCGGGCGCGCTTAACTACATCTGGCCCGCGGCTCTGATCCTGGCCGGGTTAATGCTGATATATCGGTTTATACGCCGCCAATAAATTTTGTAAACAAGATGCCCCTGCTTACGTGCAGGGGCATCTTTATGTTTGGGCATTTAGCCTGCTTTGCAGCATATCCCTGACTTGATCCTTGGCATTCTTCCAGCGCGGCGAGACTACCTCGGCTAATTTCTCAAGAATCGTACAACCTGCCCTGTAGTGTTCCTTGCATAATTCTCGTAACTCTGCGCCGCGAATACGAATGGCTTCCATCGAGTCTTCACTGACCGCGCTCGACGTATAGGCTTCTCCGCCGACAACGGAGGACCAGCCGAAAACATCCCCGGCATGAAGATGGGTGATGGTGATCTTTGGCCCATCGTACGGCTTGTATTGAATGGAAACTGTTCCGCTCGAAATGAGATACAAATACTCGGCTTGGTCGCCTTGTTCAAAAATCACCGTTTTAGGAGATGCAGCGAAGGGCTTGAATAGGGGCGCCAGCAGGGCGAATTGTTCCTGGGGCAGATCTTTCAAGAAGGGTATATTCACCAGTGTTTCCAACATCACTTGCATCGTATCGCAGCACAGATGTTGTTATCCAGTAATATATTTCCTGAAAGCACTGACATTAATCCCTTTTTCGAACTACTGATTATTATCCCGCGTTATACTCAGGGTATGCCAGTTAAAAAAAGCAACCTTATTTCCCGCAATAAGAAAATTTCTTCGCTCGAGTTGATTTTGTCCGGCAAAGCGAAATTGCCAGTTAAAGTCGGCGCGCCTTTGCGCAGCGGCGATATTTGTCCGAAATGTAAAAAAGGTCAACTTGATTATAATGGCGTGCTTGCGTTGGAATGCCCGGTATGCAAATTCACCGATAGCGGAGACGCTGGTTGCACTTGATAATCTTAATCGTATGCCCCGTGCGGGCTACTGAAGAGAGTTTTGCATTATGAAGATTCCTGCTCGTGTGCTTGCTTTGACAATTAGCGGTATTGGTTTGATCCTGCTGGGTGTGGCTGCATATTTTTTTCTGCCAGCCAGCCAGCAGAACGGGACCAATGATCCAGCCGCGGCAACGGACTTTTCGTCGGTCCCGGCCAAGGTCCAGTATGACGCGCCCGCGCTAACGTTATCCGATATAAGTGGTGTCCAGCATTCTTTATCCGATTATCGCGGTCAGGTGGTGTTGGTCAATTTGTGGGCTACGTGGTGCCCGCCTTGCAAGGCTGAGATGCCGGTTTTGCAGGCCTTTTATTCAAAGTATCGCGAGGCTGGTTTCACGGTCATTGCGGTGGAAGATGGCGACCCAACTGCTGACGTGATCGCTTTTGTGAAGGATTACGGATTGACGTTCCCTGTGTGGCTCGACCCGACCTATCAAGCCAGCGATCATGCCTTCAAGACGCCTAATTTGCCAAGCTCCTATGTGATTGATCGTAATGGCAGGGTAAGATTGGCGTGGGTTGGAGCAATCAGTGAAGGGAATCTTGAAAAATACACAGCCCCGATTATCAAGGAGTGATTATTATGGAAGCAAAAGTAAGCTGGCAAAAGGAATTGTCGTTTGTAGGAGTGGCAGACAGCGGTTTTGAAATTAAGCTCGATAGCCATTCCGGGCCGCAGACCGGTGCCGGGCCGGTGGAGATGGTGGCAATCTCACTGGCGGGCTGCACGGCGATGGATGTGATCTCGATCCTGAAAAAGAAACAACAGGACGTAACGAGTTTCGACGTTAAAGTTCACGCGGATCGCTCGGGCGATTATCCCAAAGTGATCACAAAGGCTGTGCTGGAATATGTTGTGGTCGGACACAAGTTGGATGAAGCCTCGCTTATTCGAGCCATCGAACTCTCGATGACGAAATATTGTCCGGTACATGCCATGCTGAGCAAAGCTTTCCCGATTGATATTCATTATTCGATTTACGAAGAAAGAGACGGAGAAAATAGCCTGGTAAAACAAGCGGATTGGAAGCGCTAGAATTCTTTCACGTCCTTGCGAGGGGTGTTTCGGGCGTTCTTCGCCCGCTCCAAAGCAATCTCCAAATTGTGGCGGAGATTGCTTCGCCGCGAAGAACAGCGACTCGCAACGACGTGATCTTTTTTATTTTTTTATATAGGCCGTAGAATCTTTTATGGATTTATATTCGATATGATCTGACTGCCCGCATCTGATATATCGGAAGCAGTGATGGTCGTGCCGCCGCGCGTCAGTGTGCCTTTGTATGCAATTCCGGCGCTGTGTGTGATCCAGTCTTCCATATTGAAAGCCAGCGGGCCGTCGGCCAAAATCCACTCGCCATTGTATTTGCGGGCGATGTGCACATGCGTGCCTGTTGTTTCGCCTCCCTGGCAGGATGGAAAGCCTAAAAAATCCCCGGCGCGCAATTGCTTGCCAAGCGGGACGCGGCTTTCGGCGGCCAGGTGAAGATAGAAGATCACCCAACCTGTCCGTTCATCGCCGTCGCCATCCAGGTCTACTGCGATTCCGTCTGGCCCGGAACGGACAACCAATCCATCAGTCATTGAGACCGCTAA
>JAMDBC010000205.1 GCA_023484185.1 Chloroflexota bacterium
GTTTGGCGTTTTGAACATGGTGCGGACATTGAAGAATTTGCTGAAGTATCCAGCTCCCTGTGCGCGAGCACCGATCACCTGCGTCATGAAGACCGAGATCAACGCAATTGCAAAGGTGAAGTTCAGGTCAACAGAAACGCCACGGAAGAAAGGAACGAGAATAAAACCGTTTTGTATCTCACCGGGCATCAGGAGGCTACCTTGAACGGGGTGGCCAGTCGTAACCTGATGAAATACACCAACAGACTCAAAACCCGGGATCAACTTGAGCAGGTTTGCAAACAATACGTAGAACATAATTGTTGCAAACCATGGGAAGATCACGGGCGCCCACTTGGCTCCCGTTGCGCCTTCCGTCATGCCATACAGCAATTCGAAAAACGCTTCCATGAGATTGCCAATGCTACGCGGCACGAGATCGGTCTTCGCGCTCTTCATAAGCGAACGATTGGTGAAATAGGCGATCACCAACACAAGAAGAATGGTTACCGCCAAAGTTGGCAGCGTATTCACCAGATAGAAGGGGCCTATCACAGGCAAAGTGAACAACGGTTCTTTGATCAATTTTTCAGCCGCAACCGTAATTTCAGGCTGAACAGGGACAAAGATCCCGCCTAAAACAAAACCAACGACCATCAGCACGAGCACGACCCAACGTCGCCAGGGTCTACGCTTCCGAGTTTCCAAGAGGCCTCCTACGCAGAGATATTTTTCTCTGTCTCAGCATTAGATTTTATTCTCGCCAGTGTCCTGCGCGCCACGGTCAGCATCAGGACGACTGAGAGAGGAATTCCCGCGAACAAGAAAATCAATGTAAAGAGCGGTTTCGTATGGAAGTACTGATCCAACCAAAGGCCACCAAATAGCGACGCAAGGATGATCACCAATGTCAGGCATCCCACTTGTCCCACCAGGACGATCAAAAGTGTACTTATAATGTTGTGTTTCTTACCATCCGATTGTGTCATATCGCACGATTATATCATAAGGTGTCAACGAAGTCCTATTTGATGGACAAAAAACGCTTCGCATCTCACCGGACCCGAAGCCTGCTCCCACGCCGCAGGCCCTGATCCGGACTAAAACAGATTCACCGCCGCCGCGCTCGACCAGCCAAACCACGGCGCAAAGACCGTACCAATCAGGATCACACCCAGCGCCAAAATTCCGAGTGCGAGCATGTATGGACGAGTCAGTGCGATGGGATGTTTTTCTTCGTCTTCAGTTTCCGTACGGTATAGATACACATACTTCATCACGTTCAAGTAGTAGTAAACGCCCACAATGGAATTCAGGATACCGATCACAACCAGCCAGGTATAATTGGCCTGCATGCCTGCTGCGAACACAAAGATTTTCGCCACAAATCCGCCGAACGGGGGCATACCCGCCAGCGACAGGAACGCCGCCAGCATGATCAATCCCAGCCAGGGCGAGCGGCGGCTGAGGCCGCGGTAAGCATCGTACTCATCCGAGCCGACCACGCGTCCGACAGCGACAACCACACCGAAGGCGGCCATATTGGTAACGATATAGGCCACCATGTAGAAGACCACGCTCGTAATTCCGAGCTTTGAAATAGCCACGATGCCGATCATGGCGTAGCCTGCGTGCGCAATGGACGAATACGCTAACATGCGCTTGATGTTCTTTTGCGGCAAAGCCAGCAGGTTACCAACCGTCATCGTCACCGCGGCGAGGACGGCCAGCAAAGTTGTCCAGGAAATGGTGACATCCGGGAAAACCACCAGGAAGAGGCGGGCGATGACTGCAAAGCCGGCCGCCTTGGAGGCTGTTGACAGAAACCCTGCAATCGGAGTGGGCGCGCCCTGATACACGTCAGGCGCCCAGAAGTGGAACGGAACGATGGAGACCTTGAAGCCAAGTCCGACGATCAGCAGGAAGATCACACCCAAAATAACGGAGCCCGCCAAATGTCCGGACTGAAGCGCTGCGGCAAGTGCATAAAGATTTGTCGTACCGGCAAATCCGAACAGCAGGCTGAATCCGTACAACATCACTGCGGAGGTCATTGCGCCGAATAGCAAATATTTGAAGCCCGCTTCGGTCGAGCGTTCATCTGAAAGCATGAAGCCAGCCAAAACGTAGAGCGGAATGGATGTGGTTTCGATGGCGAGATAAAGCATGACCAGATCCGCGGAGGATGCCATCAGGCACATGCCAATGGTGGACACAAGCAGGAGAATGTAGGCTTCGCCGCGCTGCCCAACTTGTTTATGATCCATCAGGAAGAGCGCCGTGATGCCCGCGCTGAAGATAAAGAGCATCTTGAAGAAAAAGCTCAGCCAATCGAAGCGGATCATGCCGCCGAGCGCCGAAACCGGGTCGCCGGGGAGTCCGATCAGCAGACTGATAATGAGCGTGGCAAACAAACCGCCAGCGGTCAACCAACCTGCATTGCGACGACTTTCAGCTTTCCAAAAAGGCTCAACGATCAACAAGATAATGGCGAGCACGAGGATGAGCGTTTCAGGGAGGATCGAGAGAAAGGAAGTAGATGTGAACATTATTGAACTCCCAGCAAGCGCAGAACGTTTTGAACGCCCGTTTCGACCATCGGCACCATGATGGATGGGAACAAACCGATGACGATCATCAACAAGCACAACGTGGAGATGGCAATCTTATCCAGCGCCGTGATCGGGGTTATGTGACCTTCAAATTTTTCGGGCATCTTGCCAAAGAACACGCGGCGGATTGCAAGCATCACATAAGCCGCGGTCAGGATGATGGAAATGCTGGCGATCACCGCCACCAGCCATTGGGCCTTCCATACACCCATGAAGATCGGGAATTCGGCCACGAAACCGGAAAAGCCAGGCATACCCATTGAAACCAAACCACCGATGATGAAGCCGATGGCGGCGAAAGGCATGACTTTGCTCATACCGCCGAGTTCGGGCATCTGGCGTGTATGTGAACGGTCATAGATCATGCCGGTGATGGCAAAGAAGAGAGCCGTCATGATGCCGTGTGAGAACATCTGCACGCCCGCGCCCAGCAGGCCGTCGTGATTGAGGGTCGAGATGCCAAGCATCACCAAGCCCATGTGAGAAACAGACGAGAAGCCGATCATGTATTTCAAGTCAGTTTGGACGAAGGCGATAAATGCGCCATAAACCACCGCCACACCCGCGCACAACATGATGACCCACGAGAAGTGTTTTGCGCCTTCAGGCAAAAGCATAATACCGACACGCAGCGCGGCAAATGCGCCGAGCTTCATCAACACGCCCGCATGGAACATGGAAACTGCCGTCGGCGCCGCAACGTGACCGTCTGGCGACCAGTTGTGGAAAGGCCAGATGCCACCCAACACTGCGAAGCCGAAGAAGACCGGCAGGAACCACAAATTCTGGAATGAAGCGGAGAAGCCAGCCTTTTCAAGCTGAAGCATATCGAAGGTGTAGATGCCGGTATTCTGACCTGCGACCCAATACATCGCCAGCGCGCCGACGAGAGCGACCACCGAACCGATGAACAGGTATAGGGTCAACTTCATGGCCGCGTATTCGCGAGTCTGGACCCAGCCCCAGATGACGATCAGCAAATACATCGGGAACACGGCGATCTCATAGAAGAAGAACAACATGAACAGATCAAGTGAAACGAACACACCGAACACGCCGCTGGCGAGAATGAACAGGAAGGCAAAGAACTCGCGTGGACGATCCTGAATTCCAGCAGAAACGTGCTCGCCGAAATCGCCCCACGAGATCAGTACGCCTGTGAACATAACAATGCCGGTCAAGAGAACAAGCGGTGCGCTGATGCCATCCACACCGAAATAAAGACTGATGCCCAATTGCGGGAGCCAGGCATATTTCTCGACAAATTGATAACCCGCAGCGGCCTTATCGTAGGAGATATAAACCCAGAGCGAAAGCAACAATGCGAAGACCGCGGCGGCCAATGCAACAGCGCGCGCTTCCGTCTTACGCTCGGCCGGGATCAACAAGAGAAACATCGCCGCTACAAGCGGACTAAAGACAATTACACTCAATATAGGAAATGCCATCATCCACCTCTTAGAACAGAGCCATGACGGCTTTGTTAATGACGTCCAGGATCCACGCGGGCCAAATGCCGATGACCAAAATCAAAGTCATCAACGGAGCCATGACAAGAACTTCACGCGTGTTGATCTCTGTCAGTTTATGTTCGTCATGCACCCAATGTTCGTTCAATGGGCCATGCAAAACTTTCTTGATGCCCTTCAAGATGTATGCGCCGGTGAAGAGTAGACCAAGCATCGAAATCGCCGTGAAAACAGGCAACACCGGGAAGGAACCTCGTACCACCAAAAACTCGGAAACGAAGCCGTTAAGTCCGGGCAGGCCAAGCGAGGCCATGCTGGTAAAGATCAGGATGCCGCCATAGACCGGGACGAGCGGGAACAGTCCGCCGAATTCCTCGAGGTTGCGAGTGTGTGTCCGTTCGTAAATCACGCCGACCAGGAAGAACATGCCGGCTGCCGAAAGTCCGTGATTGAACATTTGCAGGATGGCGCCATCCATAGCGATGCGGGCGTCGCTCGTGCCCGCGGCGAAAGCGGCTGCCGCTATACCGAGCACTACAAAGCCCATGTGACCGACCGAGTCAAGCCATACATGTCGTTTGAAATCTTTCTGGCCGTAAGCGGCAAATGCGCCGAAGACAATCGCGGCGGTGGCAAGCAAAGCAAGATATCCCGCGTAATTATGCGATTCGACTGGATACAACGGCAGGACGAGTCTCAAAAATCCGTACGCGCCGAGTTTGAGCAAAACACCAGCCAGAAGCATCGAGCCAGCGGTCGGTGCTTCGGTATGCGCGTCGGGCAGCCAGGTATGGAAAGGCCAAATCGGAACTTTGATCGCAAATGCTAC
>JAMDBC010000204.1 GCA_023484185.1 Chloroflexota bacterium
GGCACACAGACCGCGTGAGGAACGCGGTCTGTGTATATAAACCACAAGCGTGACGTATATCTCGACAAAAATTCATGTTTGCTTTTATGATACGAGAGTATAATCATTATAAAGATTCGCTCATCAATGATTTATAAGATTTGAATTATCGAGGAGGAGCTCCATGGTCGCCAAAATACAACTTTTGAGAACGCTTGTCGAAGGAACACCTATTGGGATCGTCAAGTTTTCTCCTAATGGTCGATACCTTGCTGTACAAGGTTCTAGGGAAAAGCAAGTCTGGGATGTTGTTAATAATGTTCAAGTCTATTCTACTAAAACAGACCTCGAATATTGAGCTGGGATATCTTTTTCACCTGATGGTAATATGATTACCAGCGCAGAATCCGATGGATTCAATGACGGGATAAGTTATTTTACTTTTCCGACACTGAATAAAATTGACCACTTTTCATCTTTCGATTGGGAAGGCGTAATCGAAAAACACATTTGGGATACGATATTTACTCCAACTGGTGATAGAGTCTTTGTTGGTCGTTCAGATGCGATGCTTTCAGTATTATCTTTACCGGGCCCAATAAAGGAGATTAGGAGAATCCAGCTTTTTTCAGATGATGAATATGCAAAGATGACAGGATTTGAAAGGTCGGCCTTCCTTAGATGCAAAATATTTTGGTTGACATTTGCAATAAGTCCAGATGCCCAAACATTATCTGTATGTACTGCCAATAGAGTAAGTCTCCTTAATGTAAATAGTTATCAAGAAATAGGGCACATTGATCTACCTGTTGATAGCAGAGTTGCGACGAATGACTTTCAAAGATGTGCATTTTCTCCAGATGGACGCTATTTAGTTACCAGTTTCACCTACCTACCAATTATGTTATGGGATATTCATAACCTTACTCAGCCGATATGGAAAGTAGAGGGTGGTACCTTTTCACCTTTTAACGAGGCAAACATTGTTTTTTCCCCAAATGGCAAATTCATTCTCTGTGCAGGTCGATTTGGTATTATTGCAATGGTTGAGACTGGTACTGGACGGGTGTTAGGTCAATTTGATGAGAGCTCAACACCTCAGTTGACAGAAATTTGGGATCTTGACATTTCAAGCAATGGAATATTGGCTACCGCTCATCAAGGTGGGGCAGTTAGGCTTTGGTCAATACAACTGTAAAAGTGGCTCATAAGTTCGTCGCGCCTTCCGCCATCTTCACCTTTTTCCAATACCGCATCAACCCATCTGCGCTCATACCCAGCGGGTTCGCCAAATCATACGCTTTCACAGCCTCGGCACTCAAGCCTTGTTTACGTCCCTGCTCGTTCATCCAATCCGTAAATTGTTTACGCAATTCTTCAATCGTCGGCCCGGCAGGCATCACGTCTTCCAGCCATTTCTCCGCGGCGTTCAATTCCTTTTCCATTTGATCCAATTGCCACTGCGGATCATCGAAGATTCCAAAATGCGTCGGTGCGATGCGCGCGAATTTTTGTCCACGCAAACGCGCCACGCTCTCGCGCCATTTTCCGAAATGCAGCTCAGGCGGCGGCATCGGGACGCGCAAATACGGATAACCCGGAATGCGGACTCCGCCGACATCGCCGCTGAAACAGACATCTTCAAAAAGATACGCGTAATGATGCTCGGCATGACCAGGCGTATTAATTGGAAGAAACTTCATATTACCGATGACAATTTCTTCCGCGTCATTCGGGACTTTGAGCCGATTCGGCGGAACGGGCAGGAATTCACCCCATAGCGTTTGCATTTTATCGCCATAAATTCGCGTGGCGGATGCGATCAACTTCTCAGGGTTGAGCATGTGCGGCGCGCCGACGGGATGGACATAAACGTCCGCCCCACTCTCACGCGCAATCCAACCCGCCGCGCCCGCATGATCGAGATGGATATGCGTGAGCAGCACATGTGTGACGTCAGCGACGGAAAGGCCGTTTGCCGCAAGACCCGCTTGCAGGGCGGAAAGAGTCGAACCGGGTCCGCTTTCAATTAAGATTGCACCGGTCGAATGTTTGATCAAATACGATGCAATGGCTTGCGTTTTGCCTTGAAAATTCAGGTCAAGTGTGATAACACGGGTCTTTGCCATGCGCCCAACTCCTGTGAAAAATTTCCAGACGAAAAAATGGATAACGTTTGCCCGAGGTCGGCGTCACAATATATGGAGCAAACCGGTATTTGCTGTTCCTTCAATTGAAAAGCGAGTTTGTCGCTGCCTTTTGAGCCATCGAATGTTTCGGCGACCAGCAAAACCACAACGGGATGTAAATTGCGCCGCTGCAAATCATCAGCCGCAAGAATCACGTCGAGTGAAATCGTGGGCGTGATTAGAATGGCGCTCGAACCTTGCGGCAATTGCCGCGCCTGCGCGCTGACCAGCGCCGCGATGGACAGACTTCCACGGCCTTCGAGAAAAGCCAGCGTCTCGAGAATTTTGTTTTCCTGTCGTTCACTGCGCTCAGCAGAGATCATCGTATACGTTCGGTCTTCAGTCACGAGTCCGACCGCGCGTTTTTGTTGGATAAAATAATGCGCCAGCGAAGCCGCGATGCTGATGCCGTATTCAAGTGTAGACGGCGGCAAAGTTAATTTGGGCTTGCGGCTGAACAATAAGTTTTCGAGAGGAATATCGGGTGCATCGTATTTCTTTCTGGCCTGAACTTTTTGTTGAGCGTCGAGAAAAAGCCAGACTTCGGCCTGCGGGTCCTGCTCGAATTCCTTGACCATCAACTGTCCGCGCCGGACAGAGGTGGGCCAATGAATGCGCTTCATCGCATCGCCGGGCGCGTATTCGCGTACGCCTGCCGCATGCGGTGTGATATCGAAAGTTTTGCGGCGAATGACCTGTCCGCCGGGAAGAAGTCCGGACGGTGACAAAAATGAAACGACAGGGAAAACCATCGGCAAAATGATCAGCGATTTTTCTGCCGGATATCTTTTCTGAATTCGGAAGAGTCCGAGCGGGTCAGACACCACCAGCAAAGTTGGTCCGAGCGGAAATCCGCCGCGGCGCGTCAGCCAGGTGCGGGCTACATAGGATTGTTTTTCGTGCGGCCGAATGTGTGTTAGCAAGCGCGAACCGGCGGCAGTTGGCAACGGCATCTCGTTGTAGACCTCCACCCAAAGCGCGGAAAGGCGGCTCTTATTTTGCACTTCATATTGCTCTTTGAAAATATCGCCTACGCTGGCGCGCCAGAATTCCGCCTGGCGTCTGAGACACAGCGAACGCGCTACAATCGTAACCCATAACCACGAAACGATAATGAGCAGCAATCCGAGATAAAGCAAGTGTGAATAGAAGGCCGCGCCGTTGACCAGCGAGCCGAAGAGTCCGCCAAAGATCAAGAGAGTCGTCAGTACGCGTCCGATGTTTTTCATTTGACTTTCTTTTTTTCAGGCGCAGGTGTGTGGAAGTCGCCGCCGGGCGCGGGCGTGTTGTGGACGATCTCCTGCACGATGCGGTCGGCGTTCAATTCACGCAGGCGCGCCGCCGGGCTGACGATGATCCGGTGTCCGAGCACGGGCACGGCCATGTCTTTGACATCGTCGGGCAGGACGTGATCGCGTCCGTTCAGGGCCGCGCGCGCCTGACTGGAACGCGCCAACGCCAACGTCCCGCGCGGACTCGCTCCGAGGTAGATGTCGCTGCTTTGACGGGTACGCCGCGTCAGGTCCGTGATGTAGCGTTTGATTGCTGGGGACAGAAATACGGTGCGAATCATCTGTGCCGCGTCCAGAACTTCCCTGCTTTTGGCAATTGCCTTGAGCGATTCAATCGGATGTTTGAGTCGTTGCCCATCCAATATTTTTACTTCATCAATAAAATCGGGATAACCCAGTCGGACGCGCAAAAGGAAACGGTCAAGTTGGGCTTCGGGCAATGGGAAGGTTCCTTCATATTCAATCGGGTTTTGCGTGGCCAACACCATAAAGGGGCGCGGCAGGATGTGCGTCACGCCATCCACAGTGACTTGATGCTCCTCCATGGCTTCGAGAAGCGCGGCCTGCGTCTTGGGTGTGGCGCGATTGATCTCGTCCGCCAGAATGATCTGCCCAATGATCGGGCCAGGCCGGAATTCAAATTTTCTTTTTTGCTGGTTGTAAATGGAAATGCCGGTCACGTCGCTTGGAAGCATATCGGGTGTGAACTGAATGCGATGAAATTTGCATGCCAGCGATTTCGCCAGACTGCGCGCCAGCATGGTCTTGCCAACCCCGGGCACATCCTCGATGAGAACGTGCCCTTGACACAGCAGACCAATCACGATCAGCTCGATGGCATCCCGTTTACCAACGATGACACTTTCCAGGTTTCCGATCACTTGCTCGCCGAAGGATTGTATGGACTGCATGAAACGTCCTCAGTAAACATCTTGCGAAGGTTGTAAATTCATTCTTAAGGCCAAGATATTGTCCGCTGATCTTCGCTAAAACCCATACAGGCACTCGCCTTCACGAATTAGCTCTGAAATTCGCGGGAATTCTCGCTGATTAGCGGATGAAAAAACAGTGGTACATTACCTATGCAGGAGGTCCAGTAAAGTAATGACGCGATTCTACCTTGTTTTGTGGAGAAGCAAAAGAACTTCAAAATAAGGTCAATGGATCAAATTCAATCACCCGCTTAAGCGCCGGGTATAAAATTATTTGGGGCTTTGCTTGACACCCTAATTTGCCTGTGATAAACTTTTGCCCGCTCACAACGCAACTGATCCCGTGGTGTAGCGGCTAACATGCGGCCCTGTCAAGGCCGAGATCGCGGGTCCGAATCCCGTCGGGATCGCAGAGATAAAAATCGCTCCTTTTTTGAGGAGCGATTTCGTTTTGTATCACTTCAGAATCTTTCCAATCACATCACACCCACATATG
>JAMDBC010000082.1 GCA_023484185.1 Chloroflexota bacterium
AGACCGAAGTTTATTGCGCCTCGCATGGCTTGCGTCCGCATTATGATCCCAGCAACGAATCTTTCAACTTCCTTCGCAACCGCCTGCGTCATGCGTTGATCCCTACCCTCGAATCTTACAACCCGCGTTTCCGGGAGGCCGTCTGGCGTTCGGTGCAATCGCTTTCATCCGATCACGCTTTGTTGACCGAGACCCTCGACTCTTGGTGGAAGAAGTGTGTGATTCAGGAAACGGATGATTTTGTGATGCTGGACTTGTCCTTCCTTGCGACGCGTTCCGCCGGACTCCAACGTAACCTGATCCGCCATGCGGTTGAGCGCCTCATTCCCGGACAGGAAACGGTCTTTGCGGTTCTGGAGCGTGCCGCGGACTTTATAGCGGATTCCGCGCGCGTGCGCATGGACCTGACCGGCAGTTTGATTCTCTTCCGCGAGGGCGATGCGCTTTATATCTCAAAGCCGGATGCGCGGCTTCCGTTCGATCGCTGGCCGCAATTACCCGCACAAACTGATTCATTCGCGGTTTCCCTGCCAGGTCATTTTGACATTGCTGGCGGCTGGCGATTCTCTTCGGAGCGTTGGCGGCTTCCGGCTTTCGCGTGGGAACAATCCTCTCGAAACGATGACCGCTTCCAGGTCTGGTTGGATGCGGATGGTTTGCCGGGCAATTTGGAGTTGCGCGTCCGTCATGATGGTGACGTCTTCGAGCCGCTCGGCATGAAGGGTCATTCGCAAAAGTTGTCTGATTTCTTCACCAACGCCAAGACGCCGCAGCGTGCGCGTGACCGCTGGCCTTTATTGTGTTCGGGAGATGCGGTGATTTGGGTACCGGGGTATCGTCCGGCGGAATCTTTTAAGTTGAAGGAAGAATCGCGCAAGATCGTTTATTTTTCTTTGACACGGCCATCGGATAAATGATGAAAAATCCGGCAGATGCGCCGGACTTTTTTTATTTAAGATGCCTCGCTCAATTGTTTCAACTTGAAGTGGATTTCGCGCCATTGTATTTTTGAAATTCCCATGCGTTGACGAATTTTATCCGGCTCCATGCCTGATTGAAAATCGCGCAGGAAACACGTCCAGCGGCACATGTCGAAGGACAAGTGTTTGGTCAAGCCTGCTTCTTCTCCAATATCTTCGAGCAGATATTCCAACCGGCGCGGCGACCACGGAAAGAGTTGATCCACCGGCCGGTATTGCGCGAGATATTCATTGTAGGCGGGCAGCCAATCTTCGGAAAGTTCAAGCTTGCGTTCCTTGTAGCGATTGGCCGGGCTGGCGTAGCGGATGAAAACCTGCGGGCCATCCTTGTCTTCCAGGTCAACGTGATTGATGTGGATGCCGAGACATTCGCTTTTCTTGATTCCTGTAATGAGCAAAAGATGCAGGAGCGTGAACAGACGCGCATCCGGTTTTATGTCGCGGCGATGACGGTCGGCGGCGGCCATCGCCAGGTTGACTTCGTCCTCTGTCAGCACCTGGGGCAGGGGACTGATGGCGGAGCGTTGCAAGACTTTTTCAGCCGGATCGCCGACGATGGCCCCGTATTGGCTCAGCCAGCGGAAAAAGGATTTTGTGGAGGTAATGCGGCGTGCCAGCGTTTTCGGGCTGCACGGAATGTCGCGTTCTTTTTCCATCCACGTGAAGAAGCGGTTGAGATCGTTCGTAGTGATCGCGCCGATGGTTTTATCGAGAGCGAGAAACTGTGTCAATAAACGAACATCCGATAAAAATGCCTTGACCGTGTTGGGTGAGCGTCCCTGATCGTAAAGGAACATTTCCCAGGCCTTGAAGGCCGGGACGAGGGATGTATTTGAATTGATGTGCGCGGATTCTTTGGAAGGCATGTCGCCTCCTTTCGTGGAAAGGCCTTTTATGGCGTGTAGCCTTTCGTATAGGATAGCTAATAATCGAGGGGATGTCAACTGTTAAGACCTCCGAGTTTTGAAAAACTCGGAGGTCTGGTTGCTCTTTTACTTCTTCTCAAAATGCTTCATGTGCTCTTTCAAGAACTGACCTGTGTAAGATGTTTTGATCTTCATCACATCTTCGGGCGTGCCCTCTGCGATCAATTCGCCGCCGCGGTCGCCGCCTTCGGGGCCGAGATCGATCAGCCAGTCCGCTACTTTGATAATGTCGAGATTATGTTCGATGATCAGCACCGAGTTGCCCGCGTCCACCAATCTCTGCAACACTTCGATCAACTTATGCACGTCTGCAGCGTGGAGACCGACCGAGGGTTCGTCGAGCACGTATAAGGTCCGGCCGGTGGCGCGGCGCGAGAGTTCCTTGGCGAGTTTGACGCGTTGGGCTTCGCCGCCGCTCAAGGTCGTGCCGGGCTGTCCGATCCGAACGTAGCCCAATCCCACTTCCTGCAATAATTTTAATTTGCTCATCATAGCTGGGAAGACTGAGAATGTATTGAGCGCGTGATCCACCGTCATGTCCAATACATCGGCGATGCTGGCGTCTTTGAAGAGCACTTGCAAAGTTTCGCGGTTGAATCTTTTGCCGTGACACACATCGCAAGGCACATAAACATCGGGCATGAACTGCATTTCGATCCGCAACTCGCCCTGACCCTGACAGGCCTCGCATCGTCCGCCGTGCACGTTGAAGGAAAAACGTCCGGGCTTGTAGCCGCGCACTTTACTTTCGGGCAGCTCCGCAAATAATTTTCGGATCTCATCGAACATGCCCGTGTAGGTACCGGGGTTCGAGCGCGGTGTGCGTCCGATTGGCGACTGGTCGATGTTGATGATCTTGTCGAGGTATTCGATGCCCTCGATCTTTTTATGCTCACCCGCCTGCGTGCGCGCAAACATCAATTTCGAGGCAAGCGCGTTGTACAAAATATCCGTCATCAAGGTGGATTTGCCGCTGCCCGACACGCCCGTGATGCAGACTAATTTTCCGAGCGGGATCTTGACATCGATATTCTTCAAATTGTTTTCACCTGCGCCGATGATTTTCAGCGCCTTGCCGTTTCCTGTCCGCCTCTTCTTCGGGACTTCGATCTGCTTGCGCCCCGAAAGATATGCTCCCGTCAACGAATGTTTATCTGCCAGAATGTCCTTGGGCGTTCCCTCGGCGATGACGCGGCCTCCGTGCTCGCCCGCCGCTGGACCGAGATCAATGATCCAGTCTGCTTCGCGGATGGTTTCGTCATCGTGTTCAACGACCAGCACGCTATTGCCGAGATCGCGCAGACCTTTGAGCGTGTTCAACAGCCGTGCATTGTCGCGTGGATGCAGGCCGATCGACGGTTCATCCAAAACATATAACACGCCGACCAGCCGCGAGCCGACTTGCGTTGCAAGTCTAATGCGCTGCGCTTCGCCGCCGGAGAGCGAGCCGGCAGAACGGTTGAGAGTCAAATACTCGAGACCAACATCCACGAGGAAGCCAAGCCGCGATTTAATTTCCTTGATGACGCGCTCGGCGATGGCCTTTTGTCGATTCGTTAGAACGGATTTTTTCCCGCTCAAGTCGCCAATCCAATCCAGCGTTTTCAGGATCGGCCATGAAGTCACTTCGATGATGTTTGCGTTCGAGACGGTTACCGCGATGGCTTCGGGGCGCAGGCGTTTGCCTTTGCAAGTCGGGCAAGGTTTATCGGACATATATTCTGTGATTTTCTCGCGAATATATTCCGAGTTGGTTTCGCGGTAGCGGCGTTCCAAATTTCCGACCACGCCTTCGAAGTCGCGTGCGAAGGTGAACTCATGTCCTTTTGAGCTTTTATATTTGATCGGAATTTCCTTGCCCCTGGTTCCGTATAAAATAATATCGAGTTTATCTTTCGATATTTCCTGGACGGGTACGTTCAGATCAATATCGAAAGCTCGCGCGGCGGCTTGAAGCGATTGCCAGTAATAACCGCCTTCTTCCTTTGGCCCGCTCCATTCCATGGCGACGATGGCGCCATCGTTGAACGAGATTTCCTTGTCAGGAATTAAGAGATCAGGATCGATTTCAAGTTTGTTGCCCAGTCCCTGACATTCGGGGCAGGCGCCATGCGGCGTGTTGAAGGAAAATGTGCGCGGCTCGATCTCCGGCAGGCTGATGCCATGTTCAGGGCAGGAAAGATTTTCGGAGAAATGCAAGTCGGGAGTCGGAAGTTGGGAGTCGGAAGTTGTGGATTTGGGGGCCGATTCCCGATTCCCGATTTTCGATTCACGATTATCGAGTATCGAGACCGTGATATAACCTTCTCCAAATTTCAAAGCCGTTTCAACCGAGTCAGTTAATCGCGTGCGCGCAGCTTTTTTGTCTTCTTCAGTTTCGGGATGAGAAATGACGAGACGGTCAACCACGGCATCGATGTTGTGTTGTTTATAGCGGTCGAGAGTGATCTCATCGTCGAGCGAATAAACTGTCCCATCGACGCGGGTGCGGACAAAACCGGCCTTGCGGATTTCCTCGAAGACGGCCTGATATGTGCCCTTCCGTCCGCGTACAACCGGCGCGAGCACCAGAATTCGGCTTCCGTCCGGGAGAGATTCGATGGCGTCGACGATTTCCTGCGCCGATTGCTTGACGACTTCGCGTCCACAGATCGGGCAGTGCGGAATTCCCGCGCGCGCGAAAAGCAAACGGAGGTAATCGTAAATTTCGGTAACGGTGCCCACCGTCGAGCGTGGATTGTGAGACGTGCCCTTCTGGTCGATGGAAACGGCGGGGGAGAGGCCGTCGATGTAGTCCACATCGGGCTTGTCCATCTGGCCCAGGAACTGGCGGGCATACGCCGAAAGCGACTCGACGTACCGGCGCTGGCCCTCGGCGAAAATGGTATCGAAGGCGAGCGATGACTTGCCCGAACCGGACAGACCCGTGATGACAACGAACTTGTCGCGCGGGATTTCAACG
>JAMDBC010000068.1 GCA_023484185.1 Chloroflexota bacterium
GTGTCCAAAATGGTTAACAACAGCAGCATGGGGGTTATTGTTCCCAGCATTGTCGGAGGAGTGTTTGCGTCGGACGGGACGGTATTGGAAGTTTCCATGGGGAGCGCAGGTACTTCCTTCTATGTGGAAGCCGGGAGTAGAGTCCCGTTCGACGTGACCAATTTTGATATTATTAAAACCCAACCTCAGCAAGCCTCACGGCTGGATCACTGTACGGTCCAGTTCCTTCTCAACCAAGTTTTCTTATCTCAAGAAGCCGCTTCGGTTGCAGAGTACGTGAATCTGCAATCAAAGAATGACCAGGTCCAGAAGAGCCACGAGGCGTGGGTTATCACTGGCGATTTCACCAATACATCGGATAAAAACCTGAGATGGGTAGATATTATTGTTCTAATTTACAATTCGCAGGGAGATTTGGTCGCAACAGGTACTGGTTTCGTCTCTCCGCCCAGTGGAGTGATTGCCCCTAATAAAACCAGCCACTATCAAACTCGCATCCTCATCGATCCGACAGTAGATTACAGTCAATTTACCTATGAAGTTCTTGTTCGTGGCAGTGTCAGTAAATAAAGGAAGCCCATGGTAATCTCTCCAAATTGAATGGATAATTTGGTGAGTCCTTTCTGAATGGAGTTGCCCAAGTAAATTCCCGGTATCATTTTTTTGCAATTCTGGATGCTGGATAAAAGCCATCCCGCCGAAAACGACCAGTGGCCTACCCGCTCTCGTCCTACCTTACCTGTAAATTGGCAATGAGCGACGCATTTGTCAGGTACGTCGCTTATCCATTAGCGCAGAATTTTTCCTCTCACCACTCTTTACAACTCCGGCAGACGACAAGTGCTGGCTCGCCCAATACCCCATATCTTTCCAGTTTCACGGAGATTCCCAAAGAACCAAAATATCATTGTATTGTCGCGATGGGTATTTAGATCAGAGTTGATCTTCCGCCAAACAGAAGAAACCATAATTTTGACATTGGTTTGGTTGCTAAGCACAGCATTTCATAAAAGTGTTCCGAGAAAGATGATGTAAACTTGGGTTGAAAGGAACGGCGTATGAAAGGACCTAAACCCAAGTACAAAATACAGCTCGTTGAAAACGAAATAACCGAATTGCGCAAACTTGTCAGCGCCCATAACTCACCGCAAGTCAAGGTGATGCGTGCCCGGATCGTGCTGGACGCCCACGAGCATCCGGAATGGAGCAACCAGCAAATCGCTGCCATGCTGGGTGTACTGACCGGGCAGTGCGGAAATGGCGACAAAGAGGCTATTGGCTACCCACAACGCAGATCGGTTCATGGGTCTTCTCGCGTGTCCTGTACATCTTCGACAAGGTCATCTTCAAGCTCACTGGCGGAAGGCAAACAGTTATCAGCGCTGTGGCTGGACTTCCATCCATTATGCTGACCAGCACCAGCGCAAAAAGCGGCCAGCAACGGATTACGCCATTGGTCGGCATTCCAGACGGAGCAAACCACATCGTAATCGCGTCGAACTTCGGGAAAAAGAATCATTCAGGTTGGTACTACAATATCCTGGCGAATCCAAAGGTCACCGTTACGCTGAACGGCCAGTCCAAATCTTGTACCGCGCGACAAGTCTCCAGCGAAGAGAAAAAACAATGTTGGGACAAAGCAGTGAAAATCTATCCGGGCTATAACTCTTACAAGCAACGTGCCAAGCGCGAGATCGCGGTCCTTGTTTTGGAGCCGGATAAATAAAACAATAGTCACCTTTGCGGGCGACTATTGTTTCTCTATTCCAGGTTTTATTCTATCCAGGTTGTTCTATCGTCAAATCCCGGCCTGTTTACCGGCTCTGCCTCATGATCGGGATAACCAACATAAATAAACCCGACGATGTGCTGGTCTTCAGCCAACCCAAAAAACTTCTTAACTTTCGGGTCGCGCGCCCATTCGCCGGTGCGCCATTGCGCGCCCAAGCCCTCCGCTTGCGCGGCCAGTAAAATATTCTGACAGGCCGCCGATGCCGCGGAAATATTTTCGGTTTCCAGTATCTTCGATTCAGACGGTTTGTCCACGCCAACCGCGATCACCAACGGCGCACGCAGGGGCAAGCTCCGGGTTTTGTCAAGGGCTTCGGGCGGAAGATCCGGCTGACGGTCGCGCTGCGAAGCGGCCATCACGTCGCCTAATTTGTTGCGCCCGTTTCCGGTCAGCACGATGAAACGCCACGGTCTGACTTTGTAATGGTTCGGTGCCTGCACGGCCGCGTCGAGCAATTTTTCGATCAACTCGCGCGAGATTGGTTCCTGCTTTACCTTCCCTACTGAATGTCTTTGATGAATGGTTTCTAATGTGTTCATGGTACCTCTGCATGTCTTGATACAATGAGAACGCAAAAACTTACGGAGACTTATGAAAATTTTCTATTCTGAAAATCATCGCCAGCACAATCCGCCCTTTGAAGTCTTCGACGGCGGCCAGCGTGTGCCTTATCTCGAAAACCCCGACCGCATGGATAAAATTCTAAACGCGTTGCGCTCGATAAACTGGGCGGAAACGATCGAGCCTGACGATTTTGGACTCGACCCGATTCTCGCAGTCCATGACGCGGATTATATCCATTTCCTCGCCTCATGCTGGGACGAGTGGCGGGCAACCGACCCAGAAGTCGTATCCACAACTGACAACTCTGTATTCCTGCCAGCCACGTTTGCACTGCGACGCCAATCTCGTGTACCAAAATCTTTGCTTGGCCGCGCCGGATATTACATCATGGACTTAAGCGCCGTCATTGTCGGTGGCACGTATCAGGCCGCGCTATCTTCTGCGAACTGCGCCCTGTCTGCCGCGCAGGATATTCTTCGTTTACCGTCCACGGTCAACCGTCCACAACCTGCTTTTGCATTATGCCGCCCACCCGGACATCACGCCGGAAAAGATTATGGCGCGGGTTATTGTTTCATCAACAATGCAGCCGTCGCAGCCAATTATCTTTCTGCGAAAGGAAAGGTTGCCGTGCTCGATATTGATTATCACGCTGGCAATGGCACTCAGGATATTTTTTACGATCGCAACGATGTGCTGACCATCTCGATTCACGGCGATCCCGATTTTGAATATCCACATTTTATCGGTTTCGCTGATGAAACCGGCGCAGGCGCGGGACTTGGCTTTCATCGCAATTTTCCGCTCCCCGCCGGGACTGATGACGCAGAATATTTAGAGACTCTTAATGAAGCCCTCAAACTGATCACGGTCTACAGTCCATCGTCTATCGTCATCTCGGCAGGCATGGATATTTACGAAGGCGACCTGCTAGGCAAATTCAAGATCACACGCGAAGGAATCCGCGAGATTGGGAAAAGAATCGCAGCGCTCAATCTTCCGTCGCTGGTGGTGATGGAAGGCGGATACGACAATGACGCGTTGGGCAAAAACATTGTGACATTGTTGGACGAACTAGGATAATCCACAGATGCCACAGATCGAAAATTAAAATTCCCGTCGATTTGACGGGAACTTCTGAATTACTTTTTCTTGCTCGCTTTTGACTTTACAGCCTTTGCTGCTCTCGCTTTCGGCTTGGCAGTTTTCACAACCTTTTTCGCTTTTGTCTTCGCCGCAGGTTTCTTCGCAACGGGTTTGGCGCTATATTTCAGCGCCACATGCGCCGCCGCAAGGCGCGCAATCGGTACACGGAACGGTGAGCAGGAAACATAGTTATTACCGATCATGTGGCACCACTCAATGGATTCAGGATCGCCGCCGTGTTCGCCGCAGATGCCCACTTCCAGCGTAGCGCGAGTCGAGCGGCCATCTTCCACAGCCAGTTTCATGAGGCGTCCAACGCCATCTCGGTCAATTGTCTGGAACGGATTCTTGGGCAGGATACCCTCGGCCACATACGTGACGAGGAAGTTACGCTCGGCATCATCACGCGAATAACCGAAGGTCATCTGGGTCAGGTCATTCGTTCCGAAAGAGAAGAACTCAGCGTGCTGGGCGATTTCTGCGGCGGTCACAGCCGCACGCGGAATTTCGATCATCGTCCCAAACTTATAGTCAAACTTGACATTTTTTTCAGCCATCACCGCTGACGCGATACGGATCAGTCGCGGCTGGATCCACTCCAATTCCTTGACCGTACCCGTCAGCGGGATCATCACTTCAGGTTTGACCACGATGCCGCGCAGCGTGCAATCCGCTGCGGCTTCGAAGATGGCGCGCACCTGCATCTCGACGATCTCCGGCATGGCAATGCTCAAGCGCACACCGCGCAACCCCATCATCGGGTTGGACTCGTGCATGCCTTTCACCGCATTGAGTAAATGCTCTTTTTCGGCAAGTCCAGTTGTTTCACCTTTGACGCGCATCGTGATGACTTCTTCGAGCAATGCTTCTTCCGATGGCATGAACTCATGCAGTGGCGGGTCGATCAAGCGGATGATAACCGGATGACCATCCATCGCTTCGAACAGACCATCGAAATCCTTGCGCTGATATGGCAGCAGCAAATCGAGAGCCTGCGTGCGCTCCGCGCTGGATTCGGCCAGGATCATTCTTTGGACGATAGGCAGTCGTTCCGGTTCGAAGAACATGTGCTCCGTGCGGCAGAGTCCGATGCCGACCGCGCCGTACGAACGGGCGCGACGCGCATCCTTGGGATAATCCGCGTTGGCCCAAACCTGCAAACCACGCGTCGGCCAGCCTTTCGGCGCGGCGCGCATACCATCACGGGCACAGATTTCGTCGGCCCATTTGAGTAATGTCAGCAGATCGGTCTGTTCTTCAATGCTTGGCTCAACGGTGGGGATTTTGCCAACAAAGACATTGCCAGTTGTGCCATCAACAGAAATCCACTCGCCTTCTTTGATAATCTTGTCTTCCAC
>JAMDBC010000175.1 GCA_023484185.1 Chloroflexota bacterium
CCATTCCAGATGGTAGCCGAGAAAATCAAAACCATCCGTAGCATGTGTGATGTGTGTTTTCTCCAACGAAAGTTTCAATTGGAGTTTCTCCCATAATACCTGTCGAGCCTCTGCTCTTATCTTTTCTGCTTCGGCTTTTGTTCCGTTACAGAGCAGAATAAAATCATCGGCGTAGCGGGTTAGGATACAGTTTCCAATTCCAGCCTTGCGTCTCTTGGCTTTTTCATAGGGTGAAAGTTTGCCGTATTTCTCCCACCACCATAGGTCAAACTGGTGCAGGTAAATATTGGCAAGCAAGGGCGACAGAATGCCGCCTTGCGGTGTGCCTTCTTCCGTGTGCTGGAATAATCCATCTTCCATTAGCCCAGCTTTGAGCATCGCCTCAATTAGTGTTAGGATATGTTTATCTTTTATTCGCTTGGCTACCAATTTCAGCAGGATGGTATGTTGGACATGGTCAAAGCATCCTTCAATATCTCCTTCTACAATCCATAGAAATTTATTTTGTGTGGTAGTCCGGCTTCGACAAACTTGTATACTGTCCATTGTGCGCCGTCCAGGGCGGAAACCATTTGAGCAATCCAGAAAGTCACTTTCCCAAATGGGTTCGAGCAACATCTTGAGCGCCATTTGCACCACTCGGTCTTTCAAGGTGGGGATACCCAATGGTCGTTGTTTTCCGTTCGCTTTCGGTATCCAGCGCCGCTTTACCGGCTGTGGTTGATATGTCCCTCCTTTAAGTTGCATTTGTAGCATCTGAATGAACGCTGTTTTCTGCTCGTCTTCTCGGAGATCACTTCGGCTGATTTTATCTATTCCCGCTGTGCGACTGCCCGGATTACTCAACACCTTTTCCAGTGCATAGCTTAGCCAATCTTCACGACATATTAAATGGTACAAATCCCCAAACTTGTGTTCCGGTTGCGTTTGGGCTTTTCGGGCGAAACTCTCTTGTGTCTTGCGAATATCATCCATACATCTACAGAATGTTCCTTCGGGATTGCTCCCTCAGACTTCGCACACTCAAGTCTCTCTCCAATCCTTGCAGTCCTTCGCCATGTAACGGCGTTTCGCCGCCTCTGACTACTATGACTGCTCCGACACCCTTCCACCACTTCAATCACAGCCTATCCAGCCCTATTTCAGGGCGGGTGGTTGGGTCTCCCACGTTCACTACCAAACCCTTTGCACCGAAGTTTAGGTTTCTCCTGTACGCCCGTTCAATGTCGCCTGACATTGTCGTCATCGTCCGCTGGCTTGCACCTTGATAGCCATTGTCGGTTCGCCTCATGCGATGGCTTTTCACCGTTCTCTGCTGCGACAGAACAGTTACTCGATGACTTCCATCCCATCTCCATCGTTTTCAGGATGTTGACCCTCTGGGCGCTTCTGACAGAGATTTCTTGCGTAACCTTGCTTCGGCTTAGGCTTGCGGTCTAGGGGTCGTAATGGAGTGCCGCCCCGCACCGCGTGTTCTCCGGGCTTCAAACAGGTTATGGCTTGTCTTCTCCTGCTTGCCGGATCAGCCTCAACAGTATTGAGGCATACTGTTGACCTTACAAATTATTCCTCCTTTCAGGTATTGTTTGATAGCGCCTCGTGGCGCACCACAAGTCGGGTCGTACACAGTTATTCCCTCGCGCGGTTCAATAACGTTGACCAGCAACCGCGCCACTCGCGCGGGCGTGTAAAACTCTCCGCCCTTCTTCCCCGCGCTGTCGGCAAAATCCTTGATCAGGTATTCGTATGCCGCTCCGAGAAGGTCAGGGAACTCGAAGTCATCATTGGTCAGTCGGTATTTGTCGAAGTGGTGGATCAGGCTGACCAATTGCGCGTCTTTGAGTTTTGTCTTTCCCTTTTCGGAATTGAAATTGATGTGCTTGAGCACGCCCACCAGTTCTGGGTTTGTGTCTTCCAGCGCCGCCAGTGCCTTGTTCAACTGATTGCCCACATCCTCTTTGAGATTGACAATGTAAGTCACCTTCGGATCAGGAACTTCATACTGACCAGGTCGCCATCGGGCGCGCTTCGGGACGAAAAAAGTATCGCCGTAAATAACAGGGTCTTCGACCAGGTCAACGGCGTCTTCGTGGCTGTAGCCTTGTTCAGTCCATTTCCGATACTCCTCCTCCTGCTGAACCTGAAACTGGTCAGACAGACGCTTGAGGAAGAGCATACCAAAGATGAACTCCTTGTACTCCGAAGCGTCCATCTTTCCGCGCAAATGGTCGGCGGCTTTGAAGAGGTGGGATTCAAGTTGCGAGAGGGTGAGTTTTGGCATGAGGCAATCTGTGATGGGGATTTTCTATAGTTTAAGGGGAAAGTCGGGGGGAGTCAAAGATAGATTATATCGGCGAATGGGTCGAAACATGCTGTTGCTTGGAATACGCATGTATAAGAGGCACAATTTCCGTACGATGGTGTCAATAATGGTATAAATCGAACTCACCCAATTAATTCTTGCCTAAACAGAACGTTAGTGCTATATTGTCGGAGACAACTTGCGCTGTAAACGTGGGATAATTTATTCTACCGATTGATGAAGGAGAAAGCCATGCAGTCGAACGTAATTGGGCGCGTAAGAAATACAAATCTTGCAAAAAACCAAGGGCTTCTACCTCTTTATGAGGCGATCATCAATTCAATCGATGCAATTGAAGAAACTCAGGGGTCAACCCCGTCAGGCAAAATTAACATAACAATTTTGCGTCATTACGCTTTACCTGCGGTTGGGGCAGAGCAGGATCAACTTGTCAACGCGCCTGTAAGAGGGTTTGTGATTGAAGACAATGGAATTGGTTTCACCGATGAGAATTTTAATTATTTCAACGAAGCAGATACACAAGCGAAAGTAACAAGAGGAGGAAAAGGGGTAGGGCGTTTTATTTGGTTGAAGGCTTTCCAAAGAGTCGAAATCAGCAGTGTATTTGAGAAGGATGGGAAGCTGTTCAGGAGAGAGTTTGAATTTTCATTGGCAACACCAGAAGGCATACAGAAGCATAAAGTCTCCCCGATAGCCTCCCAAGAATCCACCCAAACAGTCGTTAGACTTTTGGATTTTAAGAGCGAATTCGAGGAACGCATTCCTCGAAATTCTACAATAATATCTCGGCGTATTGTGGAACATTGCCTTGAATACCTTCTGTTGGGAAGATTTCCTCAAATTACAATACGTGAAGAAGATAGTGACCAGGTCATTGATCTGGAGGAAGTATACAATTCATTGGTCGCCAACGTAAGTCGCGAGCAGTTTCGCATTGGTGGGAACGAATTTGATGTGGCGCACTTTAAGATTCAGGTTCATTCAGATATTGCTCATAAAATAAACTTTTGCGCCAATAACCGCGTTGTGAAAAGCGCCAAGATAGGCAACAAAATTCCTAATCTTTCAACAACATTAAGTTCTGATGGTGACGAACCTTTCGTATATGCGGGTTATGTGACGTCGGAATTTTTGGATAATCACGTGAATCAGCAAAGGACTGATTTTGAGGTTTTTCCAGAAGACGGCTTTAAGATCCCTGGGGAACTCACTTGGCAGGAGATTGAAAGCGCGTCGTTGGATAAAAGTAAGTTCTTCCTAAAGCCCTTTACCGAAGCAATTAAGGTTGAAAAAGAGGATCGAATACGTGAGTATGTCAACGAGAATGCTCCAGAATACAGATACATAGTTAGCAATCATCCTGATGAACTGGATTCTATCCCGCCCGATATTTCAGATGAAAAACTAGATTCGCAACTGTACGAGATTCAGAGAAAAATCGAACATGATTTGCGAGATGATGCAGAAGCTATCGTTGAAACCCTTAAATCCGATAAGGAATGGGATGATAAGAAATGGGAGGAGCAATTCTCTAAATTTTGGCAGGAGCTTAACGAAGTCGGAAAGGCAAGTCTGGCAAAGTATATTGTTCATCGCAAGAAGATGTTGACGATTTTGGAGATGGCGCTGAAGCGCCAAACCTCTGGAAAATATTCGCGGGAAGATGCAATTCATCGAATTATTTTCCCATTGAAAACTATATCCGATGAAATCACTCACGACCAGCATAACTTGTGGATTATTGATGAAAAGCTTTCATATCATCAATACCTAGCGTCAGACAAGCCTCTAAACAAAATTCAACCAATAGACTCCGACTTTAATTCGCGTCCTGATCTGCTAATCTTTTTTAATAACTCATTTGCCACGGTAGATGATGAACATCCGTACAATTCGGGTGTGGTGATCTTCGAATTTAAGCGTCCTATGCGCGACGACTATTCGGAAAGCGAGAATCCAATTACTCAAGTTTTGAGTTATGTTAAGCAAATAAAGGACGGCAAAGCATTACAGAAAGACGGAAGGCCAATTCAAATTCCTCCAACTACTCCCTTCTATTGTTATGTCATCTGCGATATAACATCAACAATTAGAGATAGAGCGGACTTTTCAAGTCTGCGTCCCACTCCAGATGCGAATGGATATTTTGGTTTCTTCGAAAACTTGGGCGCATACGTGGAAATAATTAGCTTTGACAAATTAGTTCGGGATGCCCAAAAAAGAAATCGGGTGTTATTTGACAAGTTGGGTCTCCCACCCAAATGATCTTGCCTTTTTATTTAACACTAACCCTCCCCCACTCCATCACCGGCAATTCCCCAAACCACCTCCGCTCCCCCATCACCACCGCCACTTCCTCGGGCAAGTTCGTGCACGCCCAGCGCGCGGCCTCATGCACCCAGGGAACACTCAACAGTGTGAATACCAAGCGCACTCCCGTCCGTTCGGACAACTGGATGGCCTGCCGCAAGCGCGTGCTCGTCACTTCAAGGATTTGCTCTTTGGTCTTGTGCTCACCC
>JAMDBC010000073.1 GCA_023484185.1 Chloroflexota bacterium
GCCGTATTCGACCTGCAACTCAATGATTTACTCCATTTACGCAAACCGCATCCCTGCGGCTCGTACGAGTGGACCGTTGTCCGCCTCGGCGCGGATATTGGCATCGAATGCAAGGGCTGCGGTCATCGCGTCATGCTGACCCGCCGCGAATTATCAAAACGAATGAAAGTCAACCTGACAAAAAAAGATGAACAACCATCCGAATAATAAACCTCACATCGTATTCTATTTCTCCGATACCGGTGGCGGACATCGCTCCGCGGCGGAAGCTATCATCGAAGCGCTGCAGATCGAATACGGCGACAGATTTACCTATGAGATGATCGACTTCTTCAAGGATTACGCGCCGCCTCCGTTCAGTAGATTGCCCGAAATGTATCCGGAACTGGTCAAGGCGCCGCGTTTGTGGGGTGCATCTTTTTATGCCACCGATGGACGCGCGCGGGCGCGCATGATCACGTCTTCGCTTTGGCCGGTGGCGCGACTGGGCGCACGTCGTCTGGTCCGCGATCATCCTGCCAACTTGATCGTGACCGTCCATCCGATTGCCAACACGTTCGCACTCCGGGCACTCGGACGCAATCGTCCACCTTTTTATACGGTCGTCACCGATATGGTCACAACCCACGCACTTTGGTTTGATGGCCGCTCCGATCATATTTTTGTCCCGACCGAAACGGCGCGTGAGCGCGCCCTAGCCTATCATATTGCGGACGAAAAAATCGAAGTCGTTGGCATGCCCATTGCGGAACGATATTGCACTCCGCCTGGCGATAAAAATGAATTGCGCCAAAAACTTGGCTGGCTCCTGGACAAACCCATCGTCTTGATGGTTGGCGGCGGAGACGGAATGGGTCCGCTTGGCAAGACAGCCCGCGCCATTGACGAATCCGGCCTCGATCTCGGCATTGTTGTTGTATGCGGACGCAATGAAAAATTGAAAGCGAATCTCGAATCTCAAAGTTGGGAAAACCCCACTTTCATATATGGCTTCACGCGCGACCTGCCCGATTTTATGCGTGCCGCGGATGTGATCGTCACCAAAGCCGGGCCGGGCACGATTGCCGAAGCGCTCAATGCAAATCTCCCGATCATTTTGTACGCCAAACTTCCCGGACAGGAAGATGGCAACGTGACCTTCGTCGAATCAGAGGGGGCGGGAGTCTGGGCGCCGAAGCCCCAGCTTGTCGTCCGGGCTTTGACGCGCTGGCTTTGTCGTCCGACTGAACGCGAACAGGTTGTAAAAAATGCCCAGCGCGCGGCGCGTCCACATTCAGCGCGGCGCATCGCACGTGTGCTTGGCGAGAAATTGGGTCTCCAACTGATATAATTCTTTCGATGCCCATTTTGGACGCCCATACATTTGAATTCTTCAGCCGAAGCCCCGAGCAAACTCGCCGTGTTGGAATACGCCTCGGCGGTTTGCTCCAGCCCGGCGACCTGATTTGCTTGCAGGGCGATCTCGGCGCAGGCAAGACCACGCTAGTGCAGGGCCTGGCGCAAGGCTGGGGCTCGCTCGACGGAGTTTCCAGCCCGACCTTTGTCCTGGTCAACGAATATAGACGTCCCGACGAAGCGCGTCTTTTTCACATGGACGCCTACCGCATCGAGTCCGGGCCCGAAGCGGCTGAACTGGACCTCGACTCGATGCTGGCTGACGGCGCGTTGATCGTCGAATGGCCGGAGCGCGTGGAATCTGTTTTGCAGCTCGAACGATTGTGGCTGCATCTTGAATACATGGCTGAGGAACATCGCCAGATCATCTTCAAGGCTTGCGGCGCGCGTTATGATGAAGTTTTATCCGACCTGCAAAAATCCCTTTTTGGAGTTCCGTGATGTTGCTGGCAGTGGATACATCCACGGCGCAAATTGGGCTGGCACTTTTTGATGGCGCAAAAATGGCCGCCGAAATGACCTGGCACAGCCGCCAGCATCACACCGTTGAGTTGGCGCCCGCGCTGATTGAATTGCTTGGGCGCACCGGAATCAAAATGACGGACGTGCAGGCTTTGGGCGTTGCGATCGGTCCGGGTTCATTTACAAGTTTGCGCGTGGGATTATCTTTTATCAAAGGATTGTCGCTGGCGCGACATTTGCCTGTGATCGGAATCCCCACGCTGAATGTCGTCGCAGCGGCGCAGCCAGTTTCGAAGGTACCGCTGGCTGCCGTTTTACAGGCCGGCCGTGGACGGCTGGCGCTTGGCTGGTATCATTCATCCCACGCTGAATGGAAATCGGATGGCGCGGTGAAAGTTACAAACGTGGATGAGCTGGCTGAGAGGATCGAGCGCCCCACCATCGTGGCCGGTGAATTGAATGCAGACGAACGTCAGCGATTGGCGCGCAAGAAAGTGAATGTGCACCTCGCTACACCTTCAGCTTGTGTGCGGCGTCCGGCCATCTTGGCGGAACTGGTCTGGGCGCGCTGGCAGGCTGGTCAGATGGATGATCCTGCATCGCTGGCGCCGATCTATTTGCCCATCGGCGAAGGAATCCCCGATGGGAAATAATATTGCTATTCGCAAAATGACACCGCAGGATGTTCCGACTGTCGCCGCGATTGATCACATCTCATTCAGTCTGCCGTGGCCGGAGCGTTCGTTTGCCTATGAAGTAAGTGTCAATCCGGTGGCGCGTTGCTGGGTGGCTGAGGTCGAGGACAAAAGAATTGCGGCTATGCTGGTATTATGGCTGATCATTGATGAAGTGCATGTTGCCACGCTTGCGACACATCCCGATTTTCGGCGGCAGGGAATCGGCGCGCAGATCTTAACGGCATCGCTTAAGGACGCGGCGAAAGCCGGAGCAACGCACGCTCTGCTCGAGGTCCGCGAGACGAACGAGGCGGCCTTGAGCATGTATCGAAAATTCGGTTTCGAAGTCTCAGGCCGCCGTCCAAAATATTATAAAGACAATGGCGAAGACGCCATTTTAATGACACTTCATAACTTGGAGGTATCTTTTCAATAAAGCGGGGTGTGGGGTATTTTGGATAGGCGAAGCCCGCCCAGAACACCTCACTTCCCGCTTCTTTTCGAGAAGATACATTTGGAGTTTGCATGAGCGCCGAAGAAACGTTAGTACAAATCGCGAAAGAAGTAGCTGTGTGCAAAAAGTGCATCCTGCACGAGTCGCGCAACAAATCGGTGCCTGGCGAAGGCCCCGCCAATGCCGAGATCATGTTGATCGGCGAAGGCCCGGGCTTTTACGAAAACGAACAGGGACGTCCGTTCGTGGGCGCGTCCGGAAAATTCTTGAGCGAGCTGCTGGCTCAGGCCGGGTTGAAGCGCGAAGATGTATGGATCGGTAACGTGGTCAAATGCCGCCCGCCCGCCAATCGCGATCCGTTGCCGGACGAATTGTCCACTTGTAATCAATATTTGGATCGGCAGATCAGCGCCATCAATCCGAGTATCATCATCACGCTCGGACGATTTTCGATGGGCAAGTTTATGCCGGGCGCAAAGATCACGCAGGTGCATGGACAGATGCGCAAGGTCGGAGAGCGTTTTGTGATCCCGATGTTCCACCCGGCGGCGGCTTTGCATCAGGCCGCGCTCAAGCCCGCCATTCTGGCGGACTTTGCAAAATTGCCCGAATTATTAAAAGAAGCGCACAAAGGCCTGGGACGCGCGACGCCTGCGCTGAATAAAGAAGCGCCAAAGGAAGATCCAAAGCAATTAAAATTATTTTAATCCTGCCACAAAGACACCAAGAACACAAAGTTTTCTTTGTGAACTTCGTGCCTTTGAGGTGAACAAGAAGGAACAGAATGTCAACCAAAGAAACTCTCATCAAGAAATTGCAGGATAAGACCGCGAAGATCGGCATTTTGGGAATGGGTTATGTTGGAATGCCGCTGGCAGTCGTTTTTGCCGAAGCCGGATTCAATGTCATGGGGATCGATCCCGATCAGAGCAAGATAGATACTTTCAACAAAGGCATTTCTTACATCCAGGATGTGCCGACGGAGACAGTTGTGCGTTTGCAAAAAGCCGGTAGGTTGAAGATAACCGCCGATTTCGCGGCGCTCAAAGATATGGACGCGGTCAGCATTTGCGTGCCCACACCGCTCCGTCAGACCGGCGACCCCGATATGTCATTCATTTTGTCGGCCACCGGACAACTCGCAAAATATGTCCACGCCGGAATGGTTGTCGTGCTGGAGTCCACCACATATCCGGGCACGACGCGTGAAGTGACCTGGCCGATGCTGACCGAAAAATCCGGACTCAAAATCGGCGATGAAATTTTCATTTGCTTCTCGCCCGAGCGCGTCGATCCGGGACGAAAGGACTGGACCACATTAAATACGCCCAAAGTGATGGGCGGCATTACCAAAGCCTGCGCTGAAGTCGCCACGGCTTGGTATAGCGGAGCCATCAAAACGGTGGTGACTGTCTCGTCTGCCGAAGCGGCTGAGATGGCAAAACTATTGGAAAATACTTTCCGCATGATCAACATTGGACTGGTCAACGAACTGGCGATCATGTGCGAACGTCTCGGCGTGGATGTCTGGGAAGTGATCGACGCGGCGGGAACCAAACCCTTTGGCTTTATGAAGTTCACGCCCGGTCCCGGCCTCGGCGGTCATTGCATTCCGATCGATCCGCTTTATCTTTCGTGGAAGATGAAGGAATTGAATTACAACGCCAAATTCATCGAGCTGGCATCCGAGATCAATACAAATATGCCGCGCTATGTTGTCTCGCGCGTGCTGGATGCGATGAATGATCGCGGCAAAGTTTTGAAAGGCTCGAAAGTTCTCGTGCTCGGCGTGGCTTACAAACCCAATATTGACGATGTGCGCGAATCTC
>JAMDBC010000118.1:0-3758 GCA_023484185.1 Chloroflexota bacterium
TACACCGCCGCGCTGAACGCCTATGTTGCAGAACATCTGAATGAAAACATTACAGACGCGTTAGATCAGGTGTACGCCAATGAACAGTCGGCTTTGGAGCCTGAACTGCTCAAAATGCAGGTTGTATCGCTGGAGGGTGAGCAGTGGTAATTCAACGCGGGGAAATTTGGTGGGCAGACCTGCCCGAACCGACCGCGTCTGAGCCTGGGTATCGCCGTCCTGTTTTGGTGGTGCAGTCCGATGACTTCAATCGTAGTCGGATTGCAACAGCAATCGTGGTGGTAATCACCTCCAACCTGAATCTGGCTCAGGCGCCAGGCAATGTGTTGTTGCCGCAAAAAGCGACGGGGCTTCCAAAGGATTCGGTTGCGAATATTTCACAGGTTCTAACTGTGGACAAAAGCTTTTTGACTGAAAAGGTTAGCGAGTTGCCCAGTTACCTGCTGGAACAAGTGGAAAATGGCTTGCGCTTGGTGATGGATCTCGATTGAGCATGTCAGAAAAGTTAACTTTCCAATATGACCGTGAGGCAGACATTCTGTACATCAACACCGTCCCACCTTACCCCGAACAGGAATCCGAGGAGTTGGGCGATGAGATCATTGCGCGTCTCAACCCAAAAACAGGCAAGATCGAGAATTTTGAAGTGCTATTCTTTACCAGCCGCCTGCTGAGAAGGGAACTATTCTCCCTGCCTGTCATTGCTGATTTGCGCCAGGTTACAACAGCATAAATGAACAACAAGATGACAGTAAAGATATGCTATCATCTTGTTGCTTTATAGCCCAATGGGCTTCCAGGAAAAGGGTTTTGCGGGTATCGCCCCTGCGAATGAGGTTGTCCATTTTCAAAGGAAATTTTAGTTTGAAGAGTAATAGCTTCTCCCCCTTGGGGGAGACGGGAGAGGGGTTCGATCCCGATTTTCCGAGGAATTTGTCCACGACACGGGCAACGGATTAGGTTGAAGCGGAAATATTGATTTATGCAAAAAATAATTTCTTCTGATATTGTGGTTGCTTATTCCCATTGCCCAAGGAAGGCATTTCTTCTGATGTCAGGAGAACAAGGTGTGGATGTAGAATATGTAAACATTTTAAAACAGAAAGGATTTTTGCAAAAAAGGAAATACATAAAAGAAATTAAATCAACTGGGTCTGATATTCAAATTGACAAACCGAATTACTTGAAAAAATATGGGGATACTCTTTTAAATGTCAATCTGAAATCAGGATGCTTTGAAGTTAGTTGTGACATCCTTAGGCAGACCTACAAGGTGTCTTCTCTAAAAAAGGCGGATTATGAACCAACCATCTTCATTGGAACCCATAGTATCGGCAAAGAACATAAACTGGAATTAGCTTTTGTGGGATATGTGCTTGGCAAAGTTGAAGGGCAAATCCCCGAAAAAGGCATAATCGTAAGTGCTGATGGAAAAAGTCATGGACTTAAGCTAAAACCCCTCTTGAAATCGCTACAAAAAATTGTTTCGCCACTGCAAGATTGGTTATCTTTTCCTACAAGTCAACCTCCCCAAGTAATTCTGAACAAACATTGTTCTGCATGTGAATATCAGATGCAATGTCACCAAATAGCTACAGAAAAAGACGAACTTACCCTCCTTTCAAATCTAACAGAAAAAGAAAGAAAACGACAAAACAATAAAGGTATCTTCACCGTTACACAATTGTCCTATACTTTTCGCGCTCGAAGAAAGCCAAAACGTTTGGCGTCAAAATCAGAAAAGTTTTCTCATGCTCTGAGAGCACTTGCTATCCGTGAACATAAAATTTATATCGCTGGCAAACCGAAGCTAAATATAAAAGGTAAGTTTGTTTTCTTGGATGTTGAAGGCGATCCAGAATTGGATTTTTATTATCTTATTGGATTGCGCATTACGAACGAAGATTCATTTATTCAACACTCATTCTGGGCAAATGAAAAAGATGACGAGAAAAATATTTGGGTTTTGTTTCTTGGGATTTTGGCAAAGATTGATAATCCTCAATTAATTTACTATGGACACTATGAAAAAGTGTTCTTGAAGAAGATGAAGGAACGCTACTCTAAAACATCTAATGATGCTCTCTTGGTCGACCAACTTAGCACAGAATCCATAAATCTCTTATCAGTTATATATTCGCAAATCTACTTCCCAACGTACTCAAATGGGCTCAAAGATATAGCACAGCATTTGGGATTTCAAAGGTCAGATGATAGAGCTTCTGGGTTGAACGCGTTAACCTGGAGATCACAATGGGAATCGTCTAAAAATCCTGATCTGAAACAAAAACTGATTACTTACAATGCCGAGGATTGTGAAGCATTGGAAAGAGTGACGACCACTATCCTTAAATTATGTCAAAAGCAAACCACTAACTTAGAATTAGATGACAACAGCATTGTTCATACAGATCAATTGAAAAAAGAGAGCCCATATCACTTTGGACCGAATGATTTTTCAATGCCAGAATTAGAATATGTCAATCAAGCGGGGTATTGGCATTATCAACGCGACAGGATTTACGTAAAATCCGACCAGTTATTAAAGCATGTTCAACAAAGCAAGTCTCGTGTTCGCATTAAACCACTTCCTATAAATAAAGTCGTCACGTTAGAAGCGCGACCTTCATCTTGCGCCAAATGTAAAGCGACAAAAATCTACAAGTACGGTCAGATGAGTAAAATTCAATACAATCTTAAAATCGGGCAAACAGGAATCAAGAGATGGGTCGTAAAATATTGTTTTAGCCGTTATATTTGCTGGAATTGCAAATCTAGCTTTTACGCCGAGGGAAGACCATGGACAAGAAGCAAATACGGTTTGGAATTGCGGTCATATGTTATTTATCAAATTATCGAATTAAGACTAGCTCAGCGAGTTGTTGCGCAAAGTCTAAATCAATTGTTCGGTTTCAACCTAAATGCTGGTTCGATACAAGGTCTTAAAACAGAGGCAGCACAGATTTACAAAGCCACTTATGAAAACATCCTCAGCAAAATAGTAGCGGGCAAATTGGCTCATGTGGATGAAACAAAATTTATCTTTGAAGGAAAAGAGGGATTCGTTTGGGTAATTACAAGTTTAGAGGAAGTTATATATTTCTATACTGAGACACGAGAGGGTGATACCATTCAAGCCATGTTAAAAAACTTTAAAGGGGTTTTGGTGTCCGACTTTTATGCTGTTTATGATGCATTTGATTGTCCACAACAAAAATGTTTAATACATCTCATAAGAGATTTGAATGGGGATTTGCTTAAACATCCTTTTAATGCAGAATTGAGTGAACTGGCACATGATTTTGCCTTATTACTAAAGGCAATAGTTGAAACAGTTGATCGGTTCGGATTGAAAACTCGCTTTTTGCGAAAGCATAAAATTTCGGTTGAGCGTTTCTATAAAAAACTTTCCACGTGCAAGTATGAAAGCGAAATAGCGCTTTATTACAAGAAGCGGTTTGATAAAAACCATAACAAGCTTTTTACGTTTCTTGATTATGATGGAATCCCATGGAATAATAACAACGCCGAACATACTATAAAATCTTTTGCAAGGCTTCGTAATGTAATCGGGGGAACAAGCTCAGACAAGGGTATTCGAGAATACCTTACCCTATTGAGTATTAGCGAGACCTGTAAATACAAGGGAATCAGTTTCTTGGATTTTTTGCGATCTGGGAAAAAAGACATTGATATTTTCATTGATGACTAAAAACAAGCGAGGTTTAGGATATGATGTGGTTGGGAAAGATCTCGGT